>JBDTXP010000199.1:0-4391 GCA_040006135.1 Ginsengibacter sp.
GCTTTTGCACGCTTCGGCGCGACCTTTACTAACCTCGAAGAATTAAAAGAACTAAAAGCTTACCAGGAAGGCAATATTGAACAACTCATCCTGGGTGGAGGTAGTAATGTGTTGTTTACAGAGAATTATGATGGAATTGTTTTAATAAATAAAATTCCAGGAATTGAAATTATAAAGGAAAATGAGGAATATATTTTTATTAAAGTTGGCGCGGGCATCTCTTGGAATTCTTTTGTAGAGTATTGCGTAAAAAATAATTATGCCGGTGTTGAAAATCTTTCTCTTATCCCCGGCAATACAGGCGCATCTCCGATGCAAAATATTGGCGCTTACGGGGTAGAGATAAAAGATGTTTTTCATGAATTGGAAGCTTATCATCTCAAGGAAAATTATTTAAAAATTTTTACTGCTGCCGAATGCGAGTTCGGTTATCGCGAAAGTATTTTTAAGAAGAAGTTTAAGAATCAGTTTGCTATTTTAAATGTCACCTACCGTCTAAATAAAAAACCGGTATTCCATATTTCTTATCATGCATTAGAACAGGAATTATCAAAACAGAATATCAAAGAGTTAAGCATTCAGGCAATTGCCGAAACAGTTATAAGCATAAGGCGTTCAAAATTACCCGATCCAAATGTGCTCGGGAATGCCGGAAGCTTTTTTAAAAACCCTGTCATCTCAAAAGAAATCCTACAAGAGTCTTCTGAAAAGAATTCAATTGAAATTCCCCACTTCCAAATAAGTGATGATGCCTTAAAAGTGCCGGCGGGTTGGGTTATAGAACATTGCGGCTGGAAGGGATATAGAAATGGTGACGCAGGTTGCTATGAAAAACAAGCACTGGTTTTAGTAAATTATGGCAATGCGAAAGGAAAAGAAATTTTTGATTTGAGCGAGGAAATAATAATATCAGTAAACAATAAATTTGGAATCAATTTAGAAAGAGAAGTCAATATTTTGCCCTAATTTTGAATTTCACTTACAGTATTAATATACTGTAACTAAAAACTAACTAATGCTTAAACTATCCTGTTTAATGTCCCTATTATTTTTAGGCTTGAATTTATTTGCACAAAATGACACTATTAAGCTTCGCGAAATTTCCCGCGAGAAAAAAAATATAGTAACTGATCGACCGCCACAGGCCGTTTATTTTCAGATAGGTGGTGCTGGTCTTCTTTTGTCTGGCGTGTATGACAGGCGTTTCACAAAACGTGTGAATGGACCCGGCTTCGCTGTTGGCCTTGGATATTATGGCGCTCTAGGATTTAATATTATTACAGTGCCTGTTTCACTTAACTATTTATTTGGCCGTAGCAGCCATTTTGTAGAAGTAGCGGCAGGCGCCACATATGTTTCTGCAAGCCAAATAGGATTATTTAATGATGAATCCGGCACCGAAAGCGGAGTCATGATTCATAGCAATCTCGGCTATCGTTACCAACCGACTAAAGGAGGATTTTGTTTTCGCGGAGGTTTTAGCCCTTTATTTTACCAAGGCGAATCTGTAATGTTTTACTATGTTTCATTTGGCTACAATTTCTAAATAATTCAATAGATCAAACTTTATTTAAAATCCTCTTCATCTAATTCTTCATCAGTGAAATCCTGGGTACTGAGATTTAGCATGCTGCCCATCAGGTCTTTAAACTCTATTTTGCCTTCGGCAAGTTTCTTACTTATTAGTGAAAAAGTGGACAGGCCGTGTAATACAAATTCCATCAACAATCCGTTTTCCTTCGCATCTGCATTCGGATAAAGTTTCTTCACCAGTCCATACAAACCATCCACTTTATAAAGCAATTGAATTTTATCCTCATCTGTAAGACCGAAAAAGATGTTCAAATGATTACCTGCATCAAACCAGCGCGTAATCAATTTATAAGGATTTTCTTCCTGCACTGCATCCTTGCCTCTTTTCTTTTTAAAGGTTTCAGGATTAGGAAAATATTTTACAAACTGTGTGCGAATAGCTTTCTCCATTAGGTTATATGCTACCTGGTATGGACCTTCCTGTTCCCCTTCATAAACCAATTCTATTTTACCGGTGATAGCTGGAATGATCCCGGTAAGATCACTGATCCAAACCTGTGTTGTTTTCTCCTTATTAATTATAGCACGTCTTTCTGCTGCGCTTACGGCATTTTCATAAGCCGCAATTGTGAGCCTCGCAGATACACCGCTTTTTTTATCAACATATTCGCTGGTTCTTGCTTCAAAAGAAACCTGCTCGATCAATCTTTTAACAAGGTCACTAACATTTATCTTTTTTAACTGAGCCTCATGAATATCTGCTTCCTGCTCAGTTATGAATAAAGCATTCTCAACTGATGAAGGATAATGTGTAAGAATTTGGCTTTCTATTCTATCCTTTAATGGAGTTACGATCGCGCCTCTATTCGTATAATCTTCCGGGTTAGCGGTAAATACAAACATGATATCCAATGGCAATCTTAATTTAAAACCCCTGATCTGCAGATCGCCTTCCTCCAAAATATTAAATAAAGAAACCTGGATGCGCGCCTGAAGATCAGGCAATTCATTGATTACAAAAATGCCGCGGTTACTCCGTGGAATAATACCATAATGAATTACTCTTTCGTCGGCATAACTTAATTTTAAATTGGCCGCTTTTATCGGATCTATATCCCCGATTAGATCTGCGACACTAACATCAGGTGTGGCTAGTTTTTCTCCATATCTCTCACTACGATGCAGCCATTCAATAGACATATCATCACCTTTTTCATTTTTAAGATCTATAGCATATTTGCTCAATGGTTTAAAGGGATCATCATTCACTTCGCTGCCGGCGACTATTGGAATGTATTCATCCAGCAAATCCGTCATCAGGCGCGCCATACGTGTCTTTGCCTGGCCACGAAGTCCAAGAAATAAAATGTTATGCCTGGAAAGTAAAGCTCTTTCTGTATCGGGAATCACACTATCCTCATAACCAATAATACCAGGAAAAGTGAGTTCCTTTTTACCAATCTTTTTTATCAGGTTTTCTCTCAACTCTTCTTTTACAGACCGTGGTTTATAATTTATCTTTTTTAGTTGACCGAACGTTTTAATATTTTGAATATCCATTATTATTTTTCTTTGTAAAATTTTATTCCTTCAATAAAATTGAAGTCTTTTTTGTTATCTGTGTAGATGAGCAAATCATGATTTATGGCAGTTGCCGCAATAAATGAATCCGAAATTTTCATGTCATTTTTTAAAGAATATTTTTTATACAATGAAAATGCTTGTTCCGATATTTTTTCATCAATCAATGCAATATTATAATATCGCAATACTTTTAAAAATTCCACTCTTTGTTTAATATTTTTTGCACCATTGATTAATTCGCAGGCAGTGATTACAGAAATCACATATTTATCTCTAAGATATTTAAGATTTAATTGTTTTATTTTCTCACCTCTAAAAGACTTTATTAAAATATCAGTATCAACCAGAATAGGTTCAAGGATTACCATGATTCTTGTCTAAGTTTTCTTGCATCAATATCAAAATCCTTCCATTTCCCAAATAAATAGGTATGATCAATCACTTCTTTTTTCTTTTTTTTTATGGATGGTGCAACCTTCTTCGGCACTTTATTATTCGCTTTTGCCACGCTTTTATACCTTCTTTCTTTTTTATCAACATTACCCCCCAATCTTTCTACTAATTCTATTAAGAGGTTTGAAGATTCGTCCGGTATATTGATTGTAATTTCTTTCATGTCCTTTTTTATTAAAGTTACTATTTATATTAATCCTATACATGAACGTAATAAAGTTGATTTCATGTTTTCAGATTCAACAAGTCCCCTTCGAGTATTTAAGAGCGTTAATAGACCGTTTTTCTCCTACCGCTTTCAAAATCCTTAAAGATAAATGCACCTAATTTATCAAGTGAAGCAAAGAAAGCTTTACCATTATTAGTCTCGGTAAATTCTGTAACAAACTTTTGCAGGTAGGGATCACTGGCAATCATAAATGTTGTGATCGGAATTTTCAATTTTTTACATTGAGCTGCAAGATTCATGCATCGGTTAAGAATACGCCTATCAACGCCAAAACTATTTTTATAATAGCGCCCACCAATTTTTAGGCAAGTAGGCTTGCCATCAGTGATCATAAAAATTTGTTTGTTAGGATTTTTTCTTCGTCTTAAAATATCCATAGCGAGATTAAGGCCTGCAACGGTATTCGTGTGATATGGGCCAACCTGCAAATAAGGAAGATCTTTAATCTCCACTGTCCAGGCATCGTTACCAAAAACAACAATATCCAAAGTGTCTTTAGGATATTTTGTCGTGATTAATTCACTCAGCGCCATAGCTACTTTTTTGGCCGGTGTAATTCTGTCTTCGCCATACAAGATCATACTGTGTGAAA
>JBDTXP010000200.1:0-4383 GCA_040006135.1 Ginsengibacter sp.
CTTTGAAGCCAGCTTTTGCCATAAAGAGACCAACGCTTAACCCACCGGAACCTGCCCCAATGATGAGAATATCATAAATTGTTTTTTCCATATTTTAAAAAATGAAGTTATAGAAAACATATTTCCTTTTGATGAGTGTATTTGATTATTAATAAGCTCAATCAAATAGCTTTCTTTAATTATAAACAGTCGTATAAAAACCAAAAACCTGACAAATAAAATACTGTACTTATGAAACATTCTCTAAAAGTTGGGTTTATTGGTGGCTGCCTTGGCGCTATTGTTTTGGCTATCATTTTCTACATAATGCAATCTATGGGTAAGGGGGCGCCAGGTTTCGTTTCCACCTATCGGGCTACTATTGGCACTCACCAAGCAGATCAGTTTGTTGCGATGATTTTATTTATACTGAGCGGTGGAATTTGGGGGTTGATATTTACCTGGATGGTAAAACGTCCTACTGTTATAAAAGGAATTTTCTTTGGCTTGTTACCTAACCTCTGGCTTTGGGTAGTTGTAAATGGGGCAGTCGGTAAACCTTTGTTTAATAACTTTTCCACGATGGGTATTCTCGGACCTGTAATTTTTAATATGCTAATCTGGGGCAGCATTCTTGGATGGTATACTTCCAGAAAACTGAAGATCGAAAACGCTTGATCAAAGTTTAGTTTTACGAATCAGTTTTTTGTGAAGACCTAATAAATATTCCTGCGAATAACCGAGATAATATAAAAGCCATATGCTGAAAAAAATACCCTGCGTTCTGTAAATTCCATTGGCCAAATATTTCCTTGCTGATGTAATTACTGCGCCATTCATCACTTTAAACTTTCCATATTTTTTAATGCGATGAATAATTTCCTGGTCTTCCATAAGTAAAAGGCTTTCATCAAAACCACCGCATTCCCGAAACACTTTTTTTGTTACAAATAAACTTTGATCACCAAAGCGAACTGCATTCACATCGAAGCGGGTAAACCAGCAATTAGCTTTTAAAAACCAATGATCATAATCGAAAGCAAGCCTGAAGCATCCACTAATGTATTTTGATTTCAAAGCATTTAAGATGTGAGTAGAAAAATCTTCCGGAGGAATACTGTCGGCATGAAGAAAATAAAGAATTTCTCCATTAGCTAAAGACGCACCATAATTCATTTGTGCTGCTCTTCCTTTTTTTTCGCATACAACTACCGTTGCGCCTGCGTTTGAAGCAAATAAAATTGTTCTGTCTTTGCTCTGCCCATCTGATACAATAATTTCTAAAATAATATTTTCATGATCTCTTTTTTTAATTTCGGCAATTAACTCAGCAATATTTTCTTCTTCATTATATGTGGGAATAATAATGCTGATCATGAACTTTTACCTTTTAAGAACATGAGCTATCTTTTGACAGGAATATTATTGATAATGTCACTTACGTTCGCCCTGATATGATAATCAGGATTGAATTGCCGCCAAACTATTTTTCCCTTTCTATTGATAATGAAGGTTGCCGGCACAGGTAATCTGCTGCTACTATCAGATTGACTCTCATCTAACTGGGCATGTAGCCTGGTATTATAAAGATTTACTGTACGATTATCCGGTTTAAAGATTACATCAAATGAATTTCCAATCTGGTAATCTTTATCGTAAAGAAGCGTAAAAGTGGCCTTTGTTTTTTCTTCCGTTTTCTTCAAATATTCAGGGCGCTCCGGTGAAATTGCAATTACAGTGGCTCCTTTATCATAAATTAATTGAAGGCTATCCTGCAACTGACTTAGATGCTTGTTGCAGACAGGACACCACTGGCCCCTGTAAAATAAAAGTACCACCGGCCCTTTTTTTAAGGCTTCAGAAAGTTTATAATTGTTACCAAACTGATCCTTCGCTGTGAACATGGATACCTCTGCTCCTACAGGTAATCCTTTTACCTCACTTACCGATTTATATTCCTGTGCTTTCACTATTGAATGAAATGAAAACAAAAGAAAGAATAGAAGTAAACTTCTTGTTGTTATTTTTTTATAATTCATAATTAAAATATTTTCTGATTAATAGAATTTAAGCTCAAATCTTTTTAACAACATCCACCCCCATCATAAAAACAGGTGCTCTCTGAAACAAAAATATCCGGGCGCCCTAATGCAGCCAAAGTGCCAGCCGTTTTATCACAAACCGCTAAGGGTTGATTAGGTAATAGCAAGTGGCCATTATCATCATCGAAAAAATCATCTGTTCCATAATAAATTGCCGCTTTGCCCGTGAACACGCAGGGGCCATCAGTTGGCATTGGATCTTTAATCGCGCATACTTCTACACTTTCAATATAAATTAATTTATCCGTTTCATAGTTTAAAGGATCTAAAATCCTGTAAGGCCTTTTCGCCCTTATTTCTACCGTACCAAAACCAACATCTGTGATCATATTAATGTATTCTTTTAAAGGCAGTGAACCACTCAGGCACAAAGCCCGCAACCTTTCATCTTCTTTTAATGATTCCGGCATTTCTGTTTCACAAACGGGATCGCTCATTACCAAACGTCCCCCAGGCTTTAATACCCGGTACATTTCTTTTAATGCCTGTTTTAATTCTTCATGTTTAAAAATATTGAACAGGCAATTTTGTGCTGCACAATCTATGCTGCTGTCTTCAACAGGCAAGTTTAATGCATCTCCCTTTTTCAAATCCACAAATTCTTTCTTAAACCAGGGATTTAATTTTTCTGCTTCCACAAAATTTCTTTTACTGGCTTCAAGCATTTCATCTACCACATCCACCCCAATAACGCCGTGTTTTTGCCTGCTGAAATATGCAAACTGCAACAATTCCATTCCGCCACCGACACCAACATATAAAATTTTAGGATTGTTTATCAAATCCCTGGGGTTCACTGTGCTGCCACATCCGTAATTCATTTGTTGCATGATTAAAGGCATATTCAAATCCGGTAATTGCCATATCGGAGTAGTGGTGCAGCACAAACCGACATCAGGTTTTTCCGCTGCTTCTTTGTAAACGTTTCTGGTAGTTTCTAAATAAGCTGTTGACATAACTTTTTACTGATTAATTAAATGAATGGTTAGATAAAATAAAGCGCTTAACAAAGCGGCAACCGGCAAAGTTAAAACCCATGATAAAACAATTTTTGAAATTTCTTTATTGTTGGCAGTTTTGTTAACTAACCCAATACCATAAATACTACCCACAGACACATGTGTGGTAGAAACAGGCAATCCAAATTTAGAGGCCATTATCACTAAGGTTCCTGTAATTAAATTTGCTGTAAAACCTTGCCCATGATTGAACTTTGAAATTTTACTACTCATGGTAGCTGCTACTTTTTTTGCATTAAGCAGGCCACCAATCGCCATTACAATTGCAAGGATGCTGATGTAAACAGGAATTTTAAATAAATGCGTAATCAATAAGAGTGACACTAATTTCGGCGTATCATTTAATCCTCTTGCAAAAGAAACTATGGCCGCACTGGCAAAATGAAGATTGTTCAATAATGGTTGAAAATTGATGCCCAAAAATCTTCCAGTGTATTGCATGGCGCAATCTTGCTGGTTGCCTATCGTCGCCTGAACAACTGGCAATTGTGTAAAGTTGTTAGATGTATTTGCCAAAATGGCTACAGGTACTAACTTCTTGCCAACACATAAGCAACTTTCTTCCGAAATGCCTGCTGCTTTTCTTGAATAATGAAAAAACCGATAAAGCAAACTGCTTAAAATTACCGCGATGATTGGGCTTATTAAAAGTGGAAGAAAAAATGTGTTTCCTAGTTTGCTAAAGTTAATCCCTGTTCCAACTGCCACTAATCCTCCGCCTACTAATGCACCTACCAAACCATGTGTAGTAGAAATGGGAAATCCAAACCGGGTAGCCAATATTACAGTAGTTCCGGCAGCCAAAGTTACTGCCAGGACAAAATCCGCTGAATGAATGATACTACCAGGAAGTAAGCCATTGCCTGAAAAATTTTTTATAAGAGTTTCTGCAAAAAACAAGGAGCAAACTGATCCTGCAAACGTAGCGATAGTAGCCAGCGTTAAAGCTGCTTTATAATTGAGCGTTCCACTTCCCCAGAGAGTGGCTACTCCCTTAAAATTATCGTTCCCCCCATTGGAATATGTGAGAAAAAGAACTGCAACGAAAAGAAAAATAAGCATACATTAATTATTAAAACTTTATACTTAGGTTACTGCACCTCCACAACTCGAACCGGCGCCTGCAGTACATCCGAAGCAATGTTGACCTATCAAAATATTTCTGTTATTTAATTCATCTGCATTAAATTCACTGATGTGTTTACCATGACTTTCCACTTTCATTTCAAGCATTTGGTTAAAATCGCAATCGTATAAATATCCATCCCAGCCAATAGAAATTG
>JBDTXP010000201.1:0-4375 GCA_040006135.1 Ginsengibacter sp.
ATAATTCACCTGCACCATTATAGGCTGATACTCCCGTATCTTCCAAAGCTTTGGCTGTACCCAAAACACTTGCCCTGCTGCTAAAATTTATTGAGGTAAAATTTGTTTTTAACCCGCCAATACGTCGATTGCCTAAGGCGTTTTTAAAAAATTCCCTATGCGCAATTTCATGATCTCTTACATCTTTAAGATACTCCATCTCTTTTGATGATATACCATCGTAAGGAGTCGCTATTACCTGTTCGTAAAAAGCAGCCTCAAGCTGTTCCAGAGCATAGGCATAATTTAAAATCCCAATGTCGCCACTGCCAAGGTTTACAACCTCTTTTGGTTTGTCATGACCACTACCTACTTCCGCATTACTTACTAATGCAGGGTCATTATTAAATTCTTTTTTGCACGAGGATGCAATAAGAACGGTTGAGGCCGAAAGGCCCGCATAGGTTAAAAATCTTCTGCGGGAAAACGGAGCGATAGATGGCTCATCAAGCTGAACCACTTTGTTTAAATCTGTTACTTTGTTTTGCATAACATTTTTTTTAATGATGAAATAAAAATATTGGCAGCAGGATTAAATAATGACAGGAAATTTTTTATAGCTAATACAATCGTATTTTACAATCTTAAAATTATCTACGCCATAATTGTTAAGGTGGATTTAAAATTTTAAAAAATAAATCATTTGCATATAAAATCAATTAATGATAATTGCGTATAGATTTCAAAATTTATTTTTAAATTTTTTTAAATCTTAAATAAATTATGGTCCAAAGAATACTATTTTATGTGTATATAGTTTGTACAATTATCTTTTTTTCCTGCCAGAAGGAGGCAGTATATGAGGGAAATGATTATAAGATATTAGGAAGTTCAGCACATGATCTACTTTCCTCCTCCAAATATTGGTCACTAAAAATTGAGATAGATTATATGCCTGGTTATGCCTTAGATACAAGCAGTTTAAATAATCTGGTTACTTTTTTAAGCTTAATTCTTAATAAACCTGGGGGAATCCACATATCTCAAGAACCAATTGCTGCAAGTGGTAAAACATTTTTGACCTTAGATGATGTTGTTAAGTCAGAAAAAAAATATCGTAAAAATTTTACAGGCGGTAATGTTATTTCCGCTTATATATTGGTGGCTGATGCTACTTATTCTTCCGGACAAATTTTAGCTACTTCCTATTGGAATACTTCAACGTGCCTTTTTGGAAAAACGATTAATAGCAACTCCGGGGGGGCAGGCCAGATTACCCGAATGCAATTGGTAACTACACTTTTAGAGCATGAGTTTGGTCACCTTTTGGGTCTGGTAAACCAGGGTTCTCCAATGCAAACTCCTCACAGAGATTACAATAATGGAGCACACTGTATATATCCAACATGCCTTATGTATTATAATATTGAAACTGCCAATGCAGGCACTTTTAACGTAATACCCACACTGGACGCGGATTGTATGGCTGATCTAAAAGCAAATGGTGGAAAATAAATCAATGTGATTTTTTTTTTAAACCTATTTACTGTTTTTATATTATATCCTTTAAGATAGATTTTGAAAACCTGAGTGAATTAAATCTATTTAAATTTGCATTCATGAAAATTCACTTCTGGTCTGTTGGAAAAGCGCATGAATCTTATGTAAAAGAAGGTATCGAACTCTTTTCTAAACGCATCACTCATTATTATCCTTTACAATGGAAAACAATTTTGCAGGCAAAAAATGATGTAACCAATACCGAAAGTATAAAATTGGAGGAAGGTAAAAGGATCCTGGACCAACTGAATGCTGACGATATTGTTGTAGCCCTTGATGAAAATGGAAAACAATTTACTTCGCTACAACTAGCAGCCTTAATTCAAAAAAAAGCCAATGAAAGCTCACGCAATCTTATTTTTTTAATAGGCGGCGCTTATGGCCTGCATGAAAGTGTAATAAAAAGAAGCAATATGGTATGGAGCCTATCTAAACTTGTATTTCCTCATCAGCTGGTACGTTTGATTCTTGCTGAACAAATTTATCGTGCCTGTACTATTTTGCGGAACGAAAAATATCATCATGAATAAAACTTCTAAAAATCAATATCTTGGCAATCCCTCATTCTTGATTTTTTTGTACGTTTGCCGCCAAAATTCCCGTGTTGAAAACCCGTGAGTCTTTCTAAATAAAAATGAAACTGTGTCTATTACCCTAATATTGATCATTATTACCGTGTTAACAAGCGTTATAGCTTTTTCTTCAAAAAAGGTAATGGACGATCTCATTTTCTATCCTCCTGCTATAGCCGAACATAATCAATATTATCGTTTCATTAGTTATGGCTTTTTGCACGCTAACGTGTCGCATCTTTTTTTCAATATGTACGCATTTTATCTTTTTGGAGGTATACTTGAAAAAGTATTTATCATGATTTTCTCTGATCAGGGAAAATTACTTTATGTTCTCTTATATTTCTTATCATTAATTGCCAGCGTAATTCCTGACTACCTTAAACATAAAAATGATCAGTATTATCGCAGTCTTGGCGCTTCAGGAGCTGTGTCTGCAGTAGTTTTCGCGTATATTATGGTAAATCCCATGCAGGGTATCGGCTTATTATTTATACCTATTTATATTCCGGGATTTTTATTTGGTATTTTGTTTTTAATTATTTCTTATTTCCTGGAAAAAAAAGGTGGAACATCCGTTAATCACGGTGCACATATTTGGGGTGCTATTTTCGGTGTTGTATTTATGATCATCGTAGTTAAAATGTTTTCCTCCTACCCTTTACTTGAACAGTTTGTAGAAAAAGTAAAAGGATTAAATTTCAGTAATTTATTTACAACACCTTAAACTGTAATCGCAGGCAGGCCTTTGTTTTAGGCAAAATTTTAAAGCGATCATCAATACGCAAGCCTACAACCCATATGATTCTTTTATCACTTTCAATTACCCATATCTTTTCTTTTTCCGTTGTCGACAATTTGCTGTCCGCTAAGAATTTATTCAATTTCTTTTTGTGTCTCATACCGAATGGATAAAAATAATCGCCCTTCTTCCACTTCCGTAAAATCAAAGGAAATCCTATTTTAGCCATATCTAAAAAAGCTGTATCATTTCCTGAATTAAATAGTTTAGCGCTAAAATCATTTTCCAGGATCTTTATTTTTATTTCACCTTCAGTAAATAAGACAAGCTCCTCACCGCTTTCAATAAGCACATTATTACATTGCAACGAATTTATTGGTGCAATGATAAGCCAGTTGCGGTTTTTAATAATTCTATGCGTAGATGAGGAAATATATTTTCCATTGTCCGCTGAAAGAAGTTTAGATGCTTCTTCTACCTGGTTTGGTGAGAATCCCAAATCTTTAATGATCTCATAAAAAATTGTTTTGAATGCAGGTTCCTGTTGCAATTTCAAGATGGGAATATGCAATTCATCTCCTTTTATTTCTGTCAATTTTCTTCTCTTTGTTGCAATTGCTTCTTCGTATATATTTTTTATTCCGGCAAAACGCTCGAGATTATTTAATAAGTTTTGCTCTACTCCCGGAAAAACTTTTTGTATGCCGGGAATTAATTGATTCCTAAAATAATTACGCGTGTATTTATCCGAAGTATTGGACGAGTCCTCAACAAAAGTGAAATTATTCTCGTTTGCAAAATTTTCCAAATCCTCTTTTTTTGCAAATAATAAAGGCCTGATTATATTTCCCTGTTTAACAGGAATACCCGTCAAACCTTTTATACCTGTGCCTTTAAAGAAATTCATCAGAAGCGTTTCAATATGATCGTTAGCATGATGCGCCGTGGCTAAATAAACATTTTTATCTGTGGTAAAATTTTTCTTTCTCTCTGCTAACAGTTCCTCAAACCATTGGTATCTTAACTGCCGTGCAGCCAATTGCGTGCTAATCTTCTTTTCCTCAGCAAAGCGGGCTGTTTCAAATTTTTTTACGTTGAATGGAATTTTATATTTTGATGCAAGGTCTCTTACGAATTCTTCATCTCTATCGCTCTCCTCATTTCTTAATGAAAAATTACAATGTGCTATTTCAAAATCATATTTTGATTGAAAGCAAAGGTGGGCAAGAACGACAGAATCAACGCCTCCACTCACTGCAAGCACCAGATGATCGCGCTTTTGAAAAAGAGCATTTTTTTTAATAAAATCATTAAATGAAACGAGTAAAGACATTAATATTATAAAGTAAAATAAAATAAACGACTGAGGACAGGTCGCGACCTGTCCCTACAATCTCTCTTAAACTCCCTTGAACCTGTGGAACCTCTGGAACTTCTGGAACCTTTGGAACTCTGGAACCTCTTGCCCCTTTTCAACCTTTTCACTATCTTCGCCGCTTCAAAAAAAGAAGATGAAAATACT
>JBDTXP010000202.1:0-4361 GCA_040006135.1 Ginsengibacter sp.
TTAATGCCGCCAGGTCATTATTATCATGCGTACCGGTTAACGTGAATTGAATATTATTGACTGTAACGGGGAAGGTTGCCACATCCATTTTTACGATGTAAAAAATATTATTGCTGGTACCCTGGGCAATATTGCCGGTAGCTGTGGGAGTTGTGGTTAATGTAACTACTTGCGAAAATGATTTTGTACTGAATGAAAAACAAAGTATTAATAACAAGCTGCTGATTACACGAACCTGGAGTATTATTTTTTTCATAAAAAATATTATTTGTATGATGCAAAGAGAATAATTTACCTATCTAAAAAAATTGAAACAGCATTTGCCGGATTAGCTATATCAAAAGTTGGATGTATTTCGCATAATTTTTCTATTCAAGATTTATATTACAAAGGTTGCAAATGAATTAATTTAATACTATCACATGATGATGTGATGGCTATAAATAGTAGAGAAGAAAAATAATTAAACCAACCGTTCATTCACTGCTTTGGAAACAGCTTCGGTTTGTGTGTGCACCTGTAATTTTTCGTAGATGTTTTTGATATGGGTTCTTACTGTATCAATACTAATGGAAAGATCAGCCGCAATTAATTTATAACTATTGCCTTTGGAAAGAATACTTAAAATTTCTTTTTCCCTATTGGTGAGTTTGTATTTATCGGCTATTGGTTTAGGTAACTCTTGCATGCCCTGTATCACCATGCGTGCTATACCAGGCGACATGGGAGCTTCGCCCTGCAATACCTGTGTAATAGACTCAATTAAATAATCAGAAATATATTTTTTTAATAAATAACCTGAGGCGCCTGCACAAATAGCATCTAATACATGCCGGTTATCATCAAACACGGTAAGCATTATAATTTGCACCTGCTGGTTAAATAAACGTATTTGTTTTACTGCTTCTATACCGTTCATTCCCGGCAAATCAATGTCCATCAATATCACATCGGGCTGTAATTCTTTTACCTGGGCAGCAACATCATCTGCTCTTGCGTAATTACCCAGCAGCAGTAAATCTTTTGAGAAAGTAATTAAATTACAAAGACTTTCCCTAAGGTTATTATTATCCTCATAAACTACAATACCGATCTGCATGAGATTTTATTTACGAAAAAACAATCTACAAAATAGCGTTATTATTTATTTATTAAACATACCCTAATCATGTGATGGGTACATCAATCGCAACAACTGTCCCTTTCCCCTTTGCTGACTCAATATTAATCTTTGCATTCATAGCCACAGCGCGCTCACGCATATTCACTAATCCGTTTCCATTCCTAACTACTTTTTCATTAAACCCAATGCCGTCGTCAGCTACTTTAAGATGAAGATCCTGCATGTCCTTTTTGATATAAACTTCAAGATTTTTACAATTACTATATTTGGCTGCATTATTTATTGCCTCTTTAAACAGCAGGTAAAAATCTTTCCGCTTTTTAATATCCAGTTTAATATTTGAAAAATTACCCTCTTCATTAAAATGGTAACTAATATTTAATGGCTCTAAAATTTCCGCTGTAAATTCTTTCATACGAAAGATCATTTTTTCAAAAGTATCATTGTGCGGATTGATGGCCCATACAATATCTCCCATGCTTTCCATGATGGCAGAAGACCGGTCTTTTATTTTTTGCATGCTATTCCCTAATATGCTATCGCTATTTTCTTGTTGCTGTAATGCTACTTTACTAAGAATATTAATGCTTGTCAAAGTAGAGCCGATATCATCATGCAAATCCCTTGCTATATCATTACGCATTTTTTCCATGTCTATCTGGCGCTTTGCGCGATGAACTACCCTGTACCTGTTGATGATAAGAAAACCAATGATAAGCAGCAGTGAAAGGAAAATTACAGCACCATATTGAAATGCTTTTTGTCTTTGCAGGCTTACCTGGCTTAGCAACTGATCTTTTTTTAAGAGCGCGATCTCCTTTTCTTTTTTTTCAAAGTTGTATTGCTCCTCCATTTGTTTTATCTGCAGTTGCAGGCTTTTATTTTGCACACTGTCCATAGAGTGATAAAGTTTTAAAGTATAATCCAGTGCTTTATCATACTGTTTATTATTGGTGTAGTAATCTGCCAGGTATTGGTAGTTAATCAGTTCATTGCTTTTATCGCCCATTTCAATTGAGTTTTTCAGGCTGCTCTGCAATTTTTGCTCATTCTTTATCTGGATAGATATACTGCTTTGCATTGCAGCCATGGCTGCATCAATTCTGTTTAACAGAGAACTGTCTTTTACCTGCACTGCAAGACTACGGGCAGATTCAAAGTATTTGACAGCATGTTCTGAATCTTTCTTAAGTACAAAAATTCTACCGAGCTCAACGCTGGTTTTTGCTTCATCCTGTAAAAGTTTTAACTCATGATAAGATTTAATAGCAACATCAAAATAAAATGATGCAGAATCATATTTCCCAAGGCCGCTGTAAATTTCTCCGAACATAGATTGGGCAACAGCAATTCCTCTCTTATCATTTAGCTCCTTCTTCAACACCATAGACCGGGCTATATAGGGAAGTGCTTCTTTAAACTGTCCAAGGTTATTAAAATCTGCACCTATACCCTGGTTGCAAAAAGCGATGCCTCTTTTGTTTCCTATTTCTTCAAAAAGTTTTAGTCCCTTTAAATGGTACTCAATTGCGCTTTTGTAACTGCCCATATCCAAATATGAATTACCAATATTCAGATACTGACCCGCCACAGAAGTTTTTGATTCCGTTGTATTCACTGATTTCTCAATTGCAATACTATTATCCAGGCAGGCAAGCATATAGGGCATGGCCTCCTGGTAGTTGCCCTGTTTTTTATAAAAAAGTCCGGCTGCAAGATTGTAGTTTGCTTTTATTTTTTCCGATTCTCCATCAGCCAGTTTTTTTAATAACTGCAGGTAATACACAGCACTGTCTTTTTTCCCAATGTTCATTTGAAGGGTTATCATCTGCGACCAGGCATTACTAAGCGTTACATCGTTTTTTATTTGCTTGGAAAGATTAATGGAGCTGTGGAGGTATGATTTGGATTTTGCCATATCAATACGGGCATATTCAGCAGCTATATTATTGAGTGCAAAAATATTATTCAAATCGCCATTTCCTTCATCGATAATTTTTTGCAGGCTATCTATTTTATGACTTTGGGCAAAAGATTTTTCAGCCACCATAATCAGTAGGAACAATACGATTGTTTTTATGGCTGACATAATAATCGTTTTAGTAATCTAAATATAGTCAAAAAGGTTTCAAGTTCTTATCACATGATTGGGGTATTAGCTTTACAATTATTCGCCGCTTCTTTGTAAAAGGTTTATTATAAAATAAAACTGCAATAAAAAAGCTCGTTTTTTTTAAAACAATAAGTGCTGTTATTTTTTATTGGTTGCTGTTATCTAAAATCCTCACCATAACTTCAAGCCAAAACTCAACACATACAATTTCGCCACACAGTTAGAAGCAGTTATGTTCGCTAAATACGCCAGTTGGAGTTTATTAAAATCATGCGGTATTTTAATAAGAAGCACATGCCGCACATTTTGGATTTTGTTCTATATTTATTAAATACTTTGGGATGTAGTTACATCAATTTATAAACAATTATTTATGAGTCCGAAACTAATTTTTGCAGGATCCCTTATTGTTTTATTGCTAATTGCAGGTTTCCGGTATTCAAAAATAAATGAACAGCCCAGGCTGATTTCAAGAGAAGAAATATATAAAAACCGGCTTGTAATGTCTTGTTCTCCTGACTGGACAGAACTCAATGCCGACAGCCTTGCCAACGGTATCGGCGTATTGCCCGGCTGGGGTAATTACCGTTGGGATATTAATACACAAGATGACAGTGCCCGTTTTTATTTTAACCAGGGCATTAATATGTATTATGCCTTTCACATAATTGAGGCTATGGCTTCTTTTAAAAAAGCCGAACGTTTTGATCCTAACAATGCCATGATCTTTTGGGCACAGGCACTCGCCTACGGTCCCAATATCAATGACTTTGAATACGCTGCTACACCCGAAGCTTTTGCGGTAGCACAAAAAGCACTTTCTCTGCAAAATAATTGCAGCCCGAAAGAAAAAGCACTCATCGCTGCCATGGCAGCCAGGTATTCCCCGGATAGTAGCATAAGCAGAGTAGCGCTTAATCAATTGTATGCAACGGCTATGAAAAATGCATACAACAATTTTAACCAAGATGCGGATGTATGTACTTTATATGCAGATGCACTCATGCTACAACATCCCTGGGACTACTGGAAACATAATGGTGACGCGGAACCATGGACACCTGAACTCCTGACCGTGTTGGAAGGGGCCATGAAAATAAATAACCTCCATCCCGGTGCCAATCA
>JBDTXP010000203.1:0-4359 GCA_040006135.1 Ginsengibacter sp.
TTTGTAATTTCAAATTAGTAGCAGGCAGTTTGGATAATTTATAAATGGCTTGTTGCAAAGGCAATATTTTTTCATCTCTTGAATAGTGACCGATTACTCTTATGAAATTTCCATAGGCTCTTGGATGTGGATTTGATAATAGAAAACTTCCTTCAGCAGTATAACTTCCTTCATCCGAACCAAAGCTTACCCAAGGTAAAGACAACTGTTTTTTTATATTTTCTTCATTAATAAAAAAATATGCAGCTCCAACTCTTGTACTGTCTTGAACAATCAGGTCCATGACTGTTTCTTCAGGTGATGTCCCCCTGATGGATGCAACTTCTGCCAACGATTTTCCGGAATATTTTTTTAATGAATCCTTTTTAAAGTCCAATAGCAATATTTTATCAGGCGAGCCAGTTGCATAATATAAATTCTCCCAATCCTGTGCATTCGTGTTCATAGCTATTTTCATTTGAGATCTTATGGCTGTATCCTGCAGGCGTAGCCAGAGCTTATCAAAACCGCCATCCTGCAAAGTGGGTGGCAAGCAAGATGTTAATCCTGTTTCCCCGGCAACGTAAGTGTACATATCAGCAGTAATATTTATACCAGCAGTTCGTGCATCCTCAACTTTTTTAATCACCGCATCCATTTTATTCCAATTGTTTTTACCAGCTGCCTTTAAATGATATATTTCAGCAGGGATATTTGCTTCTTTTGCAATTGTAATTAATTCATCTACTGCTTCATTTAGTTTATTTCCTTCGCTTCGCATGTGCGATATATACATGCCACCATATTTGGACGCTTCTTTACAAATGGCAATCAGTTCATCGGTGTTGGCAAAATTACCGGGAGGGTAAATCAGTGATGAGCCTATGCCCATAGCACCTTCCTGCATGGCTTGCTTTACCAGCAGTTTCATTCTGTTCAGCTCTGCTGGTGTTGCCTCCCTATTGTCTTTACCCACAACATATTCACGAATAGTTCCTGCACCAATAAATGAAGCAATATTGCAGGAAACTCCTTTTTTCTCTAAAAAAGATAAATATTCTCCCAATGTATTCCAGGCAATTTTATAATGGTGATCATTTTGCATTTCCGCTTTCATATTAGCATTAAGCGGCCCCATACTGGTGCCTTCCCCCATTACTTCCAGCGTTACACCTTGCCTTATGTCACTTTGAGAATTGCCATCTGCTATCAACAATTCATTTGCCCAACTCAGCATATTTATAAATCCGGGTGCAATGGCTTTCCCTTTTGCATCAATTTCATTTTCGGCAGTTGCACTTTTTAGATCCCCAATAAAAGCAATAGTGTCGGCATTAATGGCTATGTCTGCTACATATGGATTCCCACCATTTCCATCATAAATAGTTCCCTTGCGGATAATAGTATCAAATCTATTTTTTGAATTGGTATTGCAGGCTGCAAAGGCAAAAGTGATTAGCACTAATATTGTTATTTTTTTCATTTTTTTAAACTTGTAATATTCTTTATAAATGTGATGGCCGATTGAGTGCAGCGAACACGCTAATTTACACCCCCATGTGGATGTTCCGGTTTTAAAATCAAAAGTACATTCAATCTCTATAGCCCCCTTTGTTCTCCGACCAACGGGTTTTTGAAAATCAAATTTTTATATCCACTAAAATATTTCAGCATTCCAAAGTCATTCTTTCCATCTTTATAATCTTGGAGAGGAATAAAAATTGACAATGATATTTTTATGGTTTCATCAGCAAGCAGATGGTTCCATCCAAAAATAGTTGAAGTAAAAAGTTGTGAGCATTCTACAGGAAAATTTTGATTCATCAAACTAATGTAGGAAATTATAAAGTTCATCGCATTAATGCCGATGGTCGTAGACCAAACGGTTGCACCCGCACTTTTGTGGAACACCCACGAAGGCTAAAAAATAGAGTTTGTATTTATCATGAAACTTGTACTTACGGCTCATAAGTAAATGTACATAACTCTACTTTTGCAAAGCACTACTTTTCCCGCAAGGCGGGAAGTATGGCCAGTGCATTATGCTGGGCTACAAAACTCATATCATTGCCTAAATGATTAAATTACTTAGAATCAACAAAGGCATTTGGGCACTTAGATTTTAAAACTATACAAGTAAGACCTACTATGTTCAGCGCAAGATTTCACCCATTTGCCTTTTCTTCCAAAGCCAGAACAGTATTTAAAGATATTGACTTCGTGTTCAATAATCTTGTATAAAATATGAGGAAAGGCAGTTGAAGAAAGTTGTTGATTTATTAAATCATCCTTTAAAAATATAAATCATGAAATTCTTGAAGCATGGTCTCGGAATTGACATTGCTATGGAAAAGTTTGATGCATGTCTCAGCATTATTGATGAGCAGCAATGTGTAGCTGTAAAGACCCAGTGCAGTTTTAAAAACAACAAAAAAGGCTTTGAGACTTTTTTAGCCTGGGTTCTCAAAAACACCAAACAGTTTGCTGTACCCGTTGTTTATTTAATGGAAGCTACAGGTATTTATTACGAGCAGCTTGCATGGTTTTTACATAAGCAAGGAAGTACTGTCTCAGTTGTGTTACCCAATAAAGCAAAAAAGTATAAAGATGCTTTGGGGTTAAAATCAAAGAATGACCGTATTGATGCCAAAGCCCTTGCACAAATGGCTTGCGAGCAAAACAACGCAGTCTGGAAACCATTGAGCGATAACCTTTATCTGTTACGCTTAATTACCAGACAAATACAAAGTACCGCCGAACAATCAACTGTTTTGAAAAATCAGTTGCACGCTTTGCGCTATGGCATGTATAGAGACAAAGGCATAGAAAAGATGTATGACAGGCAGATTTCCATTCTGCAAAAGAATAAAAAGAGTCTGGAGTCGAGGGTGAAAAAAATTGTGGAAGAGGATGATGTTTTGAAAAAGAAGTTTGCCGCTATCTGTAAAATTAAAGGATTGGGATTACAAAGTTTGGCGGTAATCGTAGCAGAAACAAATGGTTTTGCTGCTTTTGAAAATCTATCTCAATTAGTAAGTTATGCAGGATACGATGTGGTAGAAAACCAATCCGGAAAGCGGAGTGGAAGAACAAGAATATCGAAGAAGGGGAACAGCCACATGAGACGTTGTTTGCACTTCCCCGCCTTCAACATGATAAAGTATGAAGTAGGCTCTTTTAAAAATTTGTATGAGAGGATTTATGAAAGGACCAAAATAAAAATGAAGGGGTATACCGCTGTTCAGAAAAAATTACTAATTGTCATTTATACACTCTGGAGAAAAGATGAAGCTTTTGATCAGCATTATAAAGATAAAAAATCCAGAGAAGTGGAGTCGGAGCCTTCTTTCGCTTCGGTTCCCAAGGAACCGGTAAAAGTGTTTGACGAGGAAGAAAAAATAAAAAATATTCGGCAAAAAATAACCCCGGATAAAACCAGGGTTACACAAGATAAACATCCGTCGAAGCATCGTCGTATGTCTTCTTTCGCTTGATACAAATTTATAAAAAATTAACAGATTTATTTAGGTTTTTATGACAGTATCTTGCGCTAACGAAACATTATAGATTCTCGCGCTAAATGGGCTAACACACCTTTATAGATTCTCGCGCCAAAAAGATCGGGTTTGCTTTATTGCCTTGTAATTTTAAAGTCAATAAATTTATGAGTTGCAGTTCGTTCAATTTGCAAGACTTGTCCAACTTTTATTTCGTCAAAACCAAAATCTTTTTGTCGCAGCGATAAAAAATGTAAGTTATTAAGAAACACTATTTTCTTCACCCATAAATTCCACACAGCCGTCACTTTAAAAACTCCAAATTTTGTGTAGCCACATTGCCTGTCAATAAACGTTCGAATTTTTAATGATATAGCTGAAACTAAAACAAACACGACGATAATGATATATAGAAATAAAACATTTTTTAAACGTTCAAAATAATCATTCCATGAATTTGGGAATGTAAATTTATTGGTGCCAAATCGAGGTGGAAGAAAAGCCACAATTACAGCACCAAACAAAAAAATAAAAATAATAGTCTTAATGATGCTTAAATTGTTAACTAATGAAAGATTTTTATAGGGGAAATTGCTCTCAACCTTTTCAATAATTTGCCTTTTGTATTTTTTATCTATTTCTTCTGTCATTTAGGTTTTTCAATAGTTTTTATTGTAAAATCCAAAGGTATTTCCAATCTCAGCAGTCCCCGTGTGGTCTCTGACCATCGGGTTTTTAAAAACCAAATTCTAACTTCCACTAAAATATCTCAGCATTTCAAAGTTATTCTTTACATCTTGATAATCTTTGCAGAGTAATAAAAATCGTCAATGATATTTTTATGTTTTTCATCAGCAAGCAGATGGTTCCATTCAAAAATAGT
>JBDTXP010000204.1:0-4344 GCA_040006135.1 Ginsengibacter sp.
CTTATGGCATTGCAAAAATTGCCGCTTCATTTTATCCCAATAAAGTGATTGTACGGTTTTCGGATTTTAAGAGCAATGAATATTACAACTTGCTTGGAGGAAAATATTTTGAACCGAAAGAAGAAAATCCAATGATTGGCTGGCGTGGTGCTTCGCGCTATTACTCTGAAAAATATAAACCTGCATTTGGGATGGAGTGTAAAGGTATTAAAAAAGTGCGCGAAGAAATGGGATTAAAAAATGTGGTAGTGATGGTTCCCTTCTGCCGCACAGTGGAAGAATTAATCAAAGTGCAGGATGTTATGAAAGAATTTGGTTTGGAGCGTGGCAAAGACGGGCTGGAATTATATTTAATGGCGGAAATTCCTTCCAACGTTTTGATGGCAGAGGAATTTTGCCCATATATTGATGGCTTCTCCATTGGCTCCAACGACCTCACTCAATTGACTTTGGGTTTGGACAGGGATTCCTCTCTCGTGGCACATATTTATGATGAAAGAAATCCTGCAGTAAAGCGCATGATTAGTATGCTAATTGATACAGCGAAGAAAAATAATGTGAAAGTCGGTATTTGCGGACAGGGACCGAGTGACTTCCCTGACTTCGCGCAATTCCTTGTAGAGAAAGGTATAGACAGTATTTCTGTAACGCCGGATTCAATTGTAAAAACGATCAAGGCAATAGCAGCAATTGAAAATAAATAAATACTTTCTTTATGAAAAGAGGCTTGTGTAGATCGGGCTTCTTTTTTTAAATTATTTACGCGGCGATTGCGGTTTGGTTTTCAAAATATTATGGTGGGTTTGTTTAAAACTTCTTTCATCTCTGCTTTTAAACTCAGCGGTCCCGAAATACATCGGGACAACCTCCATATCAAAAATAAAAAAGCCCCTGATAAATTCAGAGGCTTTCTGTCGGGGCGGTCCCGAAATTCTTCGGGACGACCTCCTTCTTTTGTCGGGGCGGCAAGATTCGAACTTGCGACCTCCACATCCCAAATGTGGCGCGATAACCGGGCTACGCTACGCCCCGAACTAAATTCTTTGCTGAGCAAGCTTGCGGAGAGGGTGGGATTCGAACCCACGGTACAGTTTGACCCGTACGACGATTTAGCAAACCGTTCCTTTCGGCCTCTCAGGCACCTCTCCTAATTGTTTAGGGGCAGCAAAAGTAACATTCCAAATCGAAAATTAAAAATTAAAAAAGAAGGAAAAATAAAATAAAAGAATACTCAAACTTACATGGCTGCTAGCTGTACCTTCTGTTGTAGTTCTATAACGCTCTCCTTAAATAAAACATCAGTATCCATCAGGTCTTTTACCGTCTGGCAACTGTGTATTACCGTAGTATGATCGCGGCCACCAAAATGTTCACCAATTGTTTTCAAGCTGTTTTTTGTGAACGCCTTGGCCAGGAACATGCTAATCTGGCGGGCCTGTACAATCTCGCGCTTACGTGTTTTTTGGAGCAGTTTCTCGTAAGGCACATCAAAATAATCGCAAACCATTTTTTGTATTACATCAATGGTAATTTCTTTGCTTGCTGATTTGATGAAATTTCTTAAAACTTTCTTAGCCAGGTCAAGATCTATCTCGCGTTTATTAAGTGAAGATTGTGCAAGCAGGCTTATCATCGCACCTTCAAGCTCCCGAATATTGTTCTGTACATTATAAGCAATATATTTTATAACCTCTTTAGGCATTTCCAGCCCGTCATTTTTCATCTTCTGCTCCAGTATCTCAATCTTGGTCTCATAATCAGGAACCTGTAGGTCGGCACTAAGGCCCCAGCGGAAACGGCTCAATAAACGCTCCTGGACACCTTCAAGATCTTTAGGTGGCTTATCTGTGGTAAGTATTAGTTGCTTACCACTCTGGTGCAGGTGATTAAATATCGCGAAGAAAGCATCCTGCGATTTTTCTGCGCGGTTAAAGAATTGTACATCGTCTATAATAAGTACATCTATCAATTGGTAAAAATGAATAAAATCATTGATGGCATTATTACGTCCGTGATCTACAAATTGGTTGATGAATTTTTCAGAACTTACATAAAGAACCACTTTATTCGAATGAAGCCTTTTTACTTCATTGCCAATTGCCTGAGCCAAATGTGTTTTGCCCAAACCGACACCACCATATATTACCAATGGATTGAAAGAAGTCGAGCCGGGTTTTTCTGCGACAGTTTTTCCTGCACGCCGGGCAACCCTGTTACAAGCTCCCTCTATGTAGGAATCAAAAACATAAACCGGATTTAGCTGCGGGTCAATCTGCATCTTTTTAAGACCCGGTATTACAAACGGGTTCTTAACAGGATTATTTATGACAAGAGGAAAATCCATTTCATTATTTGAATATGATTTATATCCGTGGCCCGGGATGTCCATCATCACCGGCTTATTTTTGCTATTACCACTATCTACCATTATACGATATTCCAGCCGGGCATCTTTACCTAATTCTCTCTTTAATGTCTTAGCAAGAAGATTTACATAATGTTCCTCAATATACTCATAAAAAAATTGAGAAGGAACCTGAATAGTAAGTACTTTATCTTTTAGTGCCACCGCTTTAATGGGCTCAAACCAGGTTCTGTAATGCTGCCACTCAACTATGTCCTTTATAATGTTGAGACACTTGACCCAGACTGTTTCGCAAGCATTATCCATTTTACTTTGTAAGCCGTTTTGTGAGTTAGAAAAAAAGCCTTCTTAGGAGATTCGCTAACAATTTTTTTTCAATTTTTAAAACTGAAAAAATTTTATCAGCTAGAAAGCGAATATCAAAATAATTTGTTGAAAAAAAAATTTTTTATTCTTCGATTTTCTACTCTAGCCTTTCTTTTCTTCCCGAAAAAATAGCTTTCATTTCTAAAAAAAAATCATGCCCGGTTTGAAGAGTTAAGCCTGTATTGATTTTGCCAAAAACTGAGACAAAAAAGTAAACATTTTTTAAAAGAAAAAATTTATTTTTTCTTTATTATAATTTTAAAAAATACATTTCCCTAAATGTGCAAAACATTTTTTTGAACTTTTAAAAATCATTTGGCTGTTCTTAATATTTAGCCTTTATCTTTAATCCCAAAACATTTTTTTTATGGCTAAGGATGCAACAGAAAATAAGTATGAACTTTCAGGTAAATTAATAGAGAAATTCGATACGGTACAAAGAGGAACATTCGCTTCGCGTGAATTCATTGTTGAAAAAACAAACGATTTCAATGGTAAAATAATTTCCAACTTTATTAAATTTCAATGTACCGGTGAGCGCACGGGAATTATAGACAAAGTAAATGTCGGAGACGATATTAAAGTGCATTTTAATATACGGGGTAATAAATGGGAAAAGGAAGGTCGTGTTTCATATTTTACTAACCTTGATGCCTGGCGTATAGAGCAGGCACTTGCATCTGCACCGTCAGCGAAAGAAGGAAATAATGATTACCTCGAGCCGCTGGACACATTTACTTCATCACCTGATGAGGTAATAGATGATCTGCCATTTTAAAAATCAGAGATTTTCTCTTAACATACAATCCGCATTTTTCGGGATAAAAACCTGGCCATGCAAAAGAATATTTCACTCCGTCTTAGTCCGCAGGAATCATCGGACAAAAAGAAAATCATAAAAGCAATTTCCGTTGCCACTGGCAGGCCACTTTCGGCTATATCAGGTTTCAATATTTTAAAAAGATCAATTGATGCGCGCCGTGGCAAAGTGCACATTCAATTACAACTACATATTTTTATTGATGAACCATTTGTTCCAACACCTGGAGATAATTTTAAATTCCGGGATGTAAGTAATGCGCATTCTTCTGTTATAATTATTGGTGGTGGCCCGGCAGGAATTTTTGCGGCTTTGCAGTTATTGGAATTAGGTATTAAGCCAGTGATTCTTGAGCGCGGAAAAGAGGTAAGAGCAAGGCGTCGTGACCTGGCCTTGCTGAGTCGTGAAGGTATACTTAATGAAGAAAGTAATTATTGTTTTGGTGAAGGAGGCGCAGGCACTTACAGCGATGGTAAATTGTATACCCGCAGTTCCAAACGGGGAGATGTAAACAGAATACTTCGTTTGTTTGTACATTTTGGAGCTGAAGAAAATATCCTGTACGATGCACATCCTCACATAGGTACCAATAAACTACCGAATATTATTACCTCAATGCGCAAACGGATTATTGATGGTGGCGGTGAATTTCATTTTCAAAAAAAAGTGATAGGCTTTGAAATAACAAAAAATATTTTAAAAGGTGTTCATACTACCGATGGCGATTATTTTAAAGCCAATGCTTTTATATTAGCTACTGGCCATTCTGCCCGCGATATTTTTCATTTACTTC
>JBDTXP010000205.1:0-4335 GCA_040006135.1 Ginsengibacter sp.
TATAATATTTGAATAATTTTTGTTTGATTTTTGGTAAGGTTTGTGATGGTTAACCAAGCGTTAATATTCGTCTGGAATGGATTTCCTGGAGAAACTTTTTCACAAATATCTCGTCTTATTTCTAAAAGAAATTATTATGAAAATTTATTACAATATTTTGCTGGTGTTGACTATTGGATTGTTTTCATGCACCGCTACAAGGAATGGTTATGGAGACTATGATAATAGTTACCAGGAATATGATAACCCGAGGCAAATCTCCTATCAAACATTTTATGATGAATTAAGCCCTTATGGTAACTGGATAAACTATCCGGGTTATGGATATGTATGGGCTCCCGATCAAATGGGCTTTCAGCCATACTCCAGCAATGGTCAATGGGTGTATTCATCCTACGGATGGACATGGGTATCAAATTATAGGTGGGGATGGGCACCCTTCCACTATGGCCGCTGGATGAATGACAGGTTTTATGGATGGCTTTGGGTACCCGGTTACGAGTGGGCCCCGGCATGGGTTTCATGGCGTGGCGGAGGTGATTATTATGGATGGGCACCATTACCTCCGGGATATGGCATGAATGGACATTACGGATCGATTCCTTATAATGATTATTATTTTGTGCAAAGAAGATACATAACTAACCCTCGTGTCAATAATTATTATGTTGATAGAAGTCGAAACGTTACCATAATTAATAATACTACAATCATTAATAATAACATTACTTATAATAAAAATGTAATTAATGCGGGACCCGCAGTAAGAGATGTAGAGCAGGCAACAAATTCAACAATCCGGCCTGTAAGAGTGGTTGATCGTCGGGCACCGGGAGAAAGTAATATAAGTCAGGGCAGAGTGGAAATTTATAAACCTGCGGTAAAAGAATCTATTGAAAATAAAGAAGAGGCAAGGCCTGTGAGGGTTTTTAAGAAGGATGCATTACCTCGCAAGCTTGACCCGGTTAGCGACGAAAAAAATATTCAATCAGGCACTCCTCAGAGAGATGAAATTGATCCTAATATAATAAGAAGTAATCCTCAGATGCGGGAACGAAGAATCAACCGTGTGCCTACCCCAATACCACAAAGGATGCCTGCAGAGGTGGAAAAAAGCCAGGACTTACCTGTACGTGTAAACGAAGATGCACCAAGACGTGTACCTCAGATTCAGCCACTTGAAAATCAGCAACGGGAAAAAATTGCTCCAGCTCCTCCCGTTAGAAATTTTCCCGTGCAGGAGCCTCAGCAGGAAAGAAGAATTCCACAGCCTCTAAATCGTGAACGAATAGAAACGGAGCAACCACGACAAGTTCACCAGCCGGAAATGCAGCCAGCTACGCGTCCTGCCCCGCGTGTAGAAAGAGAAAATGTGCAACAACCTGTTCGTGTGGAAAGAGTGCCTGTGCAAAGAGAATTCAAGCCACTAAAAGAAACGCCGGTAAAACAAGATGAATAAAGAATGAGATATAAAATGCCCGGAAAATTCCGGGCATTTTTTTGACTCAAAAGTTATTTGAAGAGGAAGATGAAATAATTCACAGAAGAAGGTATTGTTACCACTTCATTTATTAAATTTGCGCACCTTGCGGAGGTGGCGAAATTGGTAGACGCACTACTTTGAGGTGGTAGCGCCTTTTACCGGGCGTGGGAGTTCGAATCTCCTCTTCCGCACTTACAGCCTTCCATTACAGGAAGGTTTTTTTTATAAATTAAGTACAATTCTAAAAGTAGTTCCTTTCCCCGGTTCGGAATGTTTTATAAAGAGTTGGCCCTTATGATATTGCTCTATTATTCTTTTACTTAACGATAGCCCAAGCCCCCAGCCTCTCTTTTTTGTTGTAAAGCCTGGCCGAAAAACGTTTGATATATTTTTTTTACTGATTCCTTTGCCTGTATCTGTTACATCAATTATCGCTTTATCAGTCTGCCTCTTTAAAGAAATTGTAATATTTCCATGACCTTCCATTGCATCCAAAGCATTTTTTAAAAGATTTTCGAGAACCCAATCAAATAATGGTGGGGATATCCGGGCTTCAATTTCAGATGTATTTTCAATTTTAAAAATTACCCGTTCAGATGACATTCTTTTGATGTAACTCACGATTTTTTCTACTTGCTCATTTATGTTTTCAAGTTGTAATTTGGGAGTACTGCCAATTTTGCTGAAACGATCACTTATCAATCTTAAGCGATTCACATCTTTATTCATTTCATCCACTACATCATTTTTTTCGTCCTTATCCTTCAACATTTCTATCCAGCCTTGCAGTGAAGAAATTGGTGTACCCAATTGATGCGCTGTTTCTTTTGCCATTCCTGCCCATACCTGATTTTGGGTAGATTTACTTCTAACAGACATAGTATATAAAGTAACGATAATGAATAACGCGATGATCAATAATTGAACAATAGGAAAATAGCGAACTTGTTTCAGCAATTTGGAATCACCATAATAATATTTATCAGCTGTGTAAGGATTTTTGCTTAATTCTAAAATTATTGGAGGATGAGCGGATTTAAACTCCTTCAACTTTTTGGTTAAATATGCTACTGAACCCAGCCTGGTAGAATCAAGATTTCGCGAATCGATAATACTATCTTTCTCATTAGTAGCAATAATGGGTATGTCATCATTCTCCTGTTGAATTTTTACTGCAAGTGTGATGTTAGAAGTTGGTGATGAGGAGGCAATAAACTTATTCGCTTCTATCCATTGGCTTAATTTCTGGCGTTCCTCAATTTCAATTTTTTTAGCAAGAAAATCAGAGTAAAAAATAGTCCCCGTTACAATAGCCATAGCTATCACCGTAAGTAAAGATCTTAAATTGAAATAGTTGCGGAACATAAAAATGATTCCATTCAAATCTAAAAGGTATATTTTAAAAATGAAAATCTTTTATGTTTGCAACACTTAAATGCACCGGTTTGCCCAAAAACTCTTCTGTAGCAATTGTTATTCTTAACTGGAATGGAAAAGAATTTCTGGAAAGATTTCTTCCGTCAGTCATTAATACTGATTACTCTGAATTTGAAGTGATCGTAGCTGATAATAATTCTTCTGACGATTCTCTTGAATTTTTAGGTAATAATTTTCCAAATGTGAAATGCATAATTCATAAAGAGAATTTTGGTTTTGCACGAGGATACAACGAAGCGCTTAAAAACGTAAAAGCGGATTATTTTGTTTTGCTCAATAGCGATGTGCAGGTAAGTCCCGGATGGCTCACACATGTTATTTCGCACATGGACAGTAATATTAATGTAGGAGCATGTCAGCCAAAAATTCTTTCATTTGAAAATAGAAATTATTTTGAATATGCCGGCGCTTCGGGTGGATGGATAGATAAATATGGTTACCCATTTTGCCGTGGAAGAGTATTTGATTTTTGTGAAAAAGATGAAGGTCAATATAATGAAATTGCCAATATTTTCTGGGCTTCAGGTGCTGCATTTTTTATTCGATCCCAGGTTTTTTTTGAAATGAATGGATTCGATCCTTATTTTTTTGCACACCAGGAGGAAATAGATCTATGCTGGCGCATACAACTTGCCGGCTATAAAATAGCAGTTGTTCCTGAATCGGTAGTATACCATGTTGGCGGTGGTACCTTAGCCCAGGGCAATCCAGTAAAAACATTTTATAATTTCAGGAACAGCCTTATAATGCTTGCCAAGAACCTGACTTCCGGACAATCAGCTATTAAGCTGCCCTTAAGGCTTTGTCTTGATCAGGCAGCTGCTTTCCAGGCGCTTGTAAGCGGTAAATGGAAAACTTTTAAAGCAATAGAAAAAGCGCAGTTTGCTTTTATAAAATGGAAAATGTCGAAACATGAATCACAATTGAATCAACAAAAAAGATTAGAAGACTTAGATGGTATTTATGATGGAAGTATAGTAAAGCAGTACTTTATTAATAAAAAGCGAAGATTTTCTGAAATTGTTTCTACCAAAGAATGATTATTTATCGTCAAAGGATTATTTTTGTCATGCAAATAATAAATTATGGAAAACGAAGAAGTATTAGATAATAAAACAAAAGACCTTGCGTATAGTTGGGTTTCTACCTCACGCTTTCTTTTTTATTGCCAGATTGCAATTTTCATGGCACTTGTTGCGGGCGGTTGCTACACCATGTATCAGCACAGGTATCAGGGTAAACCAAATGTAGAAGTTCCTGCAAATACACAATACAATCCGAAATACAAATAATTTTGGGTCACATAGGTACAAATCCTATTTTTGCAATCCATTTTTAAGTTCTTATTTATCAGCGGAAATAGCTCATTTGGTAGAGCGCGACCTTGCCAAGGTCGAGGTGGCCGGTTCGAGCCC
>JBDTXP010000206.1:0-4303 GCA_040006135.1 Ginsengibacter sp.
TAAACCAGTCCGCCACATTCATCTCCCTGGTTATTAAAGAAAATAACTCCTGAAGGTCTTTCACGCTTCGGCCATTCCTTGCCATTCATTCTACCGGAATGCTGGCGATTCTCATTACTAAGGACCATTCTGGGAAGATTATCTTCTCCTACAACCGTGATTTTTTTCACCACTATTTCATCAAAGGTTTCCTTTTTCTCTTTTTTATCAAAACTAGTTAATGCAAAGAAAGCAAAAAGCAGGGTACTTATAATTGCATACGTCATCAGGAAATTAATTTTTCGGTTTAATGATTTGTCCATTTTTTTTATACATTTATATTGTTAAAGCAGGCAGTACCAAGGATTTCAGTATTTAAAAAGCAATAGCAATATTATACATTCGCTGAATTCCATATCAAATTTATAGGAAAATGTTTATTCATGATCCTACCCGTACCTTATGTTTTTTGGCTAAGGATGAGTCAGGATGTACAGGTCATGATAAATGAAAACACAGCCAGGAGTTTCCGTTAGCGTTGTGAAAATCCTTCTCTCATGTTGCTTTCTCCCCGAACTTAATTTCTCCATTTAGGAAGATAAAAAAAGTTAGATGATATACACTTCCAACCCATAAACAATATTGGTAACCGGCTAAAGAGTAATGATTTTTTTCGTACGCCACCTTTTATAAATACCGCATGAAAATTCTTGTAATCTTAGAGGAAAAGGAAATGGAAATGAGTATTGTTTTAAACACTGGTTCATGAAGATTAGAACCAGGGAAGAGGTAGTCATGAAATAATTAATTCAACGATAATTCCAGTCATTGTGCGGAGATTAGGCTTTCAAGATGCGATGAGGATTACTTTATAATATTCATCAACGGTCACGCATATATGCAGGATAATAATTAAGGTTCCATTTTGGATCACTGCCATCCGGAAAGCGACGGGAAATGATAAAAAGTATACTTTCTAATTTATTCATCATTGCTTGTTCGGGAGGGAGCAGAAGTGAGGTTGCGTTGCTCTTCCCTGCATCGTGTTTTCATAAACAAATTCCAACCATCTCCCTCATTATGCATCGGTTATTTAAGAAACTTTTTTTGCTGCGTACTATATAATGAAGTTATACCATCTTTATTTATAAAATAGTCCGAAGGACAATGAGTAAATATTAGATGGTATTATGCCGATTTATACTCAGCAAGGAGCAAATTAGTGAGTTTTCAACTCAATTGATCTGCTGTTTTCCGCTTGAGGTGGAAAATAAAAAAGGTAGAAAATAATAAATAATAGTTTATAAATTAATTTGACCCTGCTTAAAAACTGAATGAAAGAGATAAAGTAAATAAGGTAATAAGGTTGGAGAAACATATTGTAAAACTTCTACTAAGGTTGAAGAAGAAGTCTGTATTTATTCTCTTTATTTAATGAGAATATATTTAGAGGCTAAGTAGAAAACAGAGTTAGGAATCATCTTTTTTTTAGAAATTCAAAAAGAATTTAATTGGTCTTCCTAAACCTTAGTAGAGGATCCACAAAATTAATTGAACAACCTTATTACCTTATTAAATTCTCATCAACAAGGAAAAAATCAATAATTTTAAAACTAAATCATTCACTCTTTTATTCCTTGAGTAGTATAAGAATTATTTTTGGACTATTTATCATTACACTCGGTATAATATATGGGATGCTGTAGCTATGGGCCGGAGAATATATACGAATCTAAAAATGGCAATCCAGTATATCATTTCTATTCATATTCCGATCATTCTAACCGTTGCATATCCACTGATTTTAGGTTGGATTTAAGCGGCGATTTTCACACCGGTGCATGTGATCTTTTTAGAATTGATCATGTGGCCCACCTGTTCCATTGTGTATGAAAATGAACCGTTGGAAAAGAACAGTATGCTTCATCCACCCCGGAAAATAACCAGCATTTTCTTCAATATCCGGGAACTGACTATTAGTATTTTGCAAGGTCTTGCGATCACTGCCGGAACATTATTTATGTATCCATATTCCGTTCAAAACGGCTATGGCGAACAGCTAACCCGTTCGATGGTCTTCACGACCCTCATCTTTGCGAATATATCTCTTACCCTGGTGAACAGGTCGTTTTTTGCTTCAGTGTTTACAAGCTTCAAAGTATCCCTACGAGCAACCCCATATTCCTTTTGTTTAAATAGGCCTGGATATTTGCGTGATGGAAAAACAGAAAACAAATCGGGAGGTCATGATTGCTCATATAAAAGCATGCCATGCCAGCGGCATGAGCGTTACAAACTATTGCGAAGAGCATAGCCTGCCAAAATCAAAATATTATTACTGGCAAAAGCGACTAAATTCAAACAAGCCTGCAAACTCTTTTAAGCAAATCGCACCCGTACAAAATCATAATTTTTCCGGTGCGCCTGTTGTTATCAACTTTCCCAATGGTGTGCAAGTAGCATTTAACGGCAGTGTTAATCCACAGGTGTTAAAAGAACTGATATGTTGCATTTGACTTCCTCCTGCCGCTACTTTTACTACCATGGCTTTGCCGATATGCGTAAAGGAGCCTATAGCCTAAGTGGATTGGTGCGTAATGAGATGCAATTGAATGTACTTAGCGGTGATGTGTTTATTTTCATAAGCAGGCGGGCCAGTAAAATCAAACTATTACAATGGGATAACGATGGGTTTTCATTATATGAAAAGGGATTAGAAAAGGGCACTTTCGAAAGGCCGCAAGACAACGACAATACCACCCATTTTCCTCTCACCCACTTGCAGCTTCAACATATTTTAAATGGGGTGATTTTAAGAAGTGTACGCCATAAAAGCAGGTACAGGCATATTGGCTGAAAGGCCTGTCATCACTGCTTAAAATCAGCTTTCGGCATTCACTTTGAACTGTACTTTTTATCGAAACAATTGTTCCATATACCGATTATAAAAAGCTTTATGAAGAGGCGCAGGTTGAAATCCAAACCTTGCGCCTGGAAGTGCAATCTTTGCAGTTGCAAATAAAAGAACTTAAAGCAATTGTCTTTGGCAGCAAGGGTGAAAAATTTATCTCCGGCAATACAGAAGGTGTAACAGCCCCTGATATGTTCCCGGAAGATAAGTTGGGAGAACATACAGTAATAAAAACCACGCTGGTACAATACGAGAAGAAAAAGACGAAATTATCTGTTCGTCACCCTGGACGAAATCCTTTACCGGACACACTTCGCAGGGAGATCATTGAACTAAAGCCCAAAGAAGATGTAAGTCATCTCAAAGCAGTCAGCACTCAAATAACCGAAGTACTGGAATATCAACCGGGAGAATTATTTGTCAAAAGATATGTACGTCCTGAATACATTAAGCCTACAGCAGATGGTTTAAATGCCGTTCGTCTGATAGCTTCTTTACCTTCATTGCCTATTCCTAAAGCCATTGCCGGTTCTTCGGTACTCACTTATTTACTGGTGAGTAAATTTATTGATCACCTGCCGATATACCGCCAGCTACAGATCTTTAGGCGACAAAACGTTACGCTCAAACAAACCACCGTGTCGGGCTGGACAGCCCAGGCATGTACTTTATTACAATGTATTTTTAATTTGCATTGCAGGGAAGTACTGAAAAGCAACTACCTGAACGTGGATGAAACAACGATCAAGGTTCTTGATAAAGATAAGAAAGGCACTACTCATAAGGGATATTACTGGGTGTATTACGACACCGGGAAAAAACTGGCCTTGTTTGATTACCAGCCAGGCCGGGGAGCACTTTATCCCCAGGCTATGCTGCAAAACTTTACAGGCTATTTGCAAAGCGATGGCTACAATGCTTATGAAACTTTTGACAAAGTAGATCAGATCACTACTTTGTGTTGCTGGGCTCATGCGAGGAGAAAGTTTTTTGAGGCTAAAGACTATGATATTAAAAATGCAGAACTGATCTTACAGGAGATACAAAGTCTTTACAAAGTAGAAGAAAGATGCAGAGATCTTGAATTTGAAGCTGAGCAAATAGAACAATACCGACAGGAGCATTCCATACCAATATTGAACAATTTACACCAGTTACTCAAAGATATCTCATCGAAAACGTTGCCTTCAAGTCCTTTAGGCAAGGCAATTGCCTATACGTTAAATCGCTGGGCCAAGTTATTAGTATATGCAGAGAACGGAATATTACAGATAGATAATAATCTGGTGGAAAATAGTATCCGTCCAGTAGCTTTGGGCAGAAAGAATTACATGTTTGCGGGTTCACATGAGCGGGCTCAGGATGCAGCTATGTTGTATTCACTATTTGCCACCTGCCGCCTACATAATATCA
>JBDTXP010000207.1:0-4257 GCA_040006135.1 Ginsengibacter sp.
GTAGCTAAAGTTAAATTACTTTTTTCCAGTTCAACCGCTTTTATAGCATTATAATAATTAATATAAGCGTTGTTTAAATAAGTATCAATATTATTTTTTGTTTGTTGAATAGTCAACTCCTGGGTGTGTGAATTAATATCTGCTATCCTGAGTTCTTTATTTACCAGACCGCCATTAAATAAAGGAATACTTACACCGATAGAACCTGATGGTCCGTAGGTTTGATTAAGTAGTGTAAATCCTGCGCTATTGCGGTTCCGGACAAAATTATAAAACCCATTTAGATCAACTACAGGTAATCGTTTGGCATTAATTTCCTTTTTTGCATAAGTCAAAATCAACAGATTATTGTTGGCCAGCAATAGCTCCGGGTTTTGCTTATTGATCTTTTCCTTTACCTCATTTAATAACGGTAATGGTTGTACGATTATCGTATCTATAAGTTGATAAGAAGTATCAGTTTTTAATCCCATCAAATTTGATAAGTTTGATTTTGAGAGTGCGATAGAATTTTCTAATGCCAGCAACGCCGACCGCTGTTCATTCAGGTCCACCTGTGCTTCAAGTACTTCATATTTGGCGCCAGTTCCAATTTCAAATTTTCGTTGTGCAAGCTGATACCGGCCATTGAAAAGACTTATCTGTTCCTCCGTTGCCTGCTTTTGCTCTATCATCGTTACTATCTTGTAATAAGATGATACTACATTAAATACGGTTTCATTTAAGGTTTTTCTGAAACTGTATTCTCCCTGTAATTCAAGCTGCTCCAATCTTTTTTTTGTAGCGAACATTTTAAAACCATCAAAAACTGTCCATGTTACTGCAAGCCCGGCATTAAAATTTTGCGTGCCATTGCCATTTTTTTTGGTGGTAGTTCCATTACTTAATTCTTGTGTAAGGTTGTTGACACCAATGCCCTTATTTGCCGTGGCACTTATAACCGGGATAGCGCCCGCTAAAGCCCAGTTATTATTTATTTTACCAATTTCTATTTCATTTCGGCTTATTGTAACATCAAAATTATTTTCTATTGCAAGCTTTATTGCATCAGAAGCAGTAAGCACACTATCCTGCGCGAAACAAGTGAAGGAGCAAAAAGAGAGCGCAGCTATTAAAATTAAATTATTGAAAAGCCTCATGCAAATCATGTTTTTTTGATGATAAAAATCCATACATAGCCGGCACAACATACAAGGTGAGAATTAAAGAAAACATAATACCACCTACAATTACAATACCCAATGGTATACGGCTTGTGCTTGCATCACCAATAGAAAGTGCGAGTGGTAATGCTCCTAATGACATGGCGAGACTTGTCATAAGAATTGGCCTCAATCTTGAAAATGCTGATTCCACAACAGCTTCGTTTTTCTGCATTCCGGCTTTCCTTTTTTGGTTAGCAAATTCTACAATTAGAATTCCATTTTTCGTCACAAGCCCGATAAGCATGATCATTCCTATTTGAGAAAATATATTAAACGTTTGTCCAAAGATCCAAAGTGATAACAATGCACCTGCAAGTGCAAGAGGCACAGTGATCATTATAATAAATGGATCAATGAAACTTTCAAATTGTGCGGATAATACCAGGTAAATCAATAGCAGCGCCAATGTAAAGGCAAATAATGTATTGCTGTTACTTTCAGAATAATCCCTGGAAGTGCCTGCCAACGCTGTTGTGAAAGATTCATCCAAAAGCTTTTTTGAAATTCTTTCCATTTCTTTTATTCCATCACCTACAGTATATCCTTGTGCAAGCCCGGCAGAAATCGTGGCTGATTTATACCTGTTGAAATGATAAATAGTTGGCGGCGATGATGCCTCCGTCATGGTTACCAGGTTATCAAGACTTATTGTTTCACCACGATTATTGCGAACCATAATTTTTGAAAGATCATTCGGGTCATCACGGTTATCTCTATCCACCTGGCCAAGTACATCATATTGTTTACCTGATTTTAAGAAATAGCCTAAACGCCTGTCGCTGTAAGCCAATTGCAGCGCTTGCGAAATGTCATCCACACTTACACCCAACTCACTTGCACGTAATCTGTCAATATTAATTCTAAGCTCAGGCTTATTAAATTTAAGATCCGCATCTACACCTTCGAGGATAGGACTTTTTGATGCTTCATCTAAAAATTTAGGAAGAATACTTTTTAATTTTTCGAAATTATTATTTTGAATTACAAACTGCACCGGCTGGCCACCACGGCGGTTTACAGCTATTGTTTGTTGTTGTGTCGCAAAGGCACGCCCTTGTGTAAATTTTTTTAAATTCTTGTTTACCATATCTACAACCTGCTGTTGAGAACGATCCCTGTCCTTTGGATCTACCATCATTAAATTCACAAAACCACTGTTCACAGATCCACCACCAAATCCCGGCGAAGTCATGCTTATGAGCATTGTTTTTTCCGGTATACTATCGAGGAGTAATTTATTAATGCTGTCCATGTAAGAATCCATGTATTCGTAGGAACTACCCTCGGGTGCTGTGACACCTAAACGAAATTGGTTGCGGTCTTCCATTGGCGCCAGTTCGGATGGTAATCCTTTGAAAATAAAATAAATTATTCCAAAACATACTGCGACCAATACGAGTGCCATCCATTTAATTTTCATGAAAGATGCAAGGCTTTTTTTATAACCATTTTCCATAGCCATAAAAAATGGTTCTGTTTTTCTGTAAAACCAGGAGCGGCCTAAATTTTTTCCGGTAAGTTTTACATTCAGTACAGGCGTTAGGGTCAGCGATACAAAAGCAGAAATAAGAACGGCGCCCGCTACCACTATCCCAAATTCACGAAATAATCTTCCAACAAATCCCTCAAGAAATACGATGGGTAAAAAAACAATAGCTAACGTAATCGAGGTAGAAATTACCGCAAAATAAATTTCTTTGGACCCCTCGCGAGCAGCCTGATGAATATCCATTCCCTTTTCATACTTTTTAAAAATATTTTCCGTGACAACAATTCCGTCATCTACTACAAGGCCCGTAGCCAACACCACGGCGAGTAGTGTAAGTACATTAATGGTAAAACCAAAAATATACATAATGAAGAATGCCCCTATCAAAGAAACAGGAATATCTAACAAAGGCCGAAGGGCAATAATCCAATCTCTGAAAAATAAATAGATAATTAAGATTACCAGGACGAGCGCTATGATGAGCGTTTCCTCCACTTCAGATATGGAGCGTTTTATGAACTTAGTTTGATCCATTCCTACATCCAGTTTAAAATCAGGAGGCAAGTCTTTTTTTAATTGATCAAGGCGTTTATAAAATTCGTTTGAAATACTTACATAGTTCGCGCCAGGTTGAGGTATGATGGCCAACATGATCATTGGAACTCCACTTTCCTTTAAGCCGGATTCTTCATTTTCAGGGCCCAGTACTGCCTGCGCAACATCGCTAAGCCGCACATTTACACCATTTACATTTTTAATGATCAGGTTATTAAAATCATCTTCTGTATAAAGCCTACCAAATGTCCTTACAGAAAGCTCTGTATTGTTACCGGTAATTTTTCCGGACGGTAATTCAATACTTTGTTTAGTGAGTGCACTCTGAACATCCGCAATAGTAATATTATAGGCATTTAATTTATCGGGATTAAACCAGATACGCATCGCATATCTCTTTTCACCCCAAATAGTTACAGAGCTCACACCGGGTATCGTCTGCAATCTTTCAATAATATTATTATTTGCATATTCCGTTACCTCAAGTTGATTTAGCTTGCTGCTTTGAACAGTCATGGCAATAATAGGCTGAGCGCTTGCATCAGCTTTGCTTACAACTGGTGGCGCATCCACATCCTGCGGAAGACTTCGTGTAGCCTGCGATACTTTATCACGAACATCATTTGCTGCTGTTTCCAGGTCTACCCCTAAATCAAATTCAACATTTATATTGCTCCTTCCCTGGTTGCTGGAAGATGTAATATTTTTTACTCCTGCTATGCCATTGATCGCCTTTTCCAGAGGCTCTGTGATTTGAGATTCAATAATATCAGAGTTGGCACCTGAATAAGAAGTGCTTACGGAAATATTTGGTGGATCAATCGCAGGGTAATCACGAATTCCTAAAAATTTAAAACCTATTATTCCGAATAAAATAATAGCGAGGTTCATCACAATAGCAAATACCGGACGCCGTAAACTTGTAAGAGAAATATTCACTCTCTGCTATTTTTTTATTGATGAGATAGATAATTTGCTGTCAGGCTTAATGGACAATAAACCTGTAGT
>JBDTXP010000208.1:0-4235 GCA_040006135.1 Ginsengibacter sp.
CAATGTGGCACTACAGTAAATGACCGGTGTATTCAGCAGGCAGAAATAAAAATATCGCAGTAGGTTATTGCAATTTTTTTAATACCGGGCTTATTGCGGCAAGTCATAAATATTTACAAATGGATGAGCTTGCATTAGCTTATTCCAACCAGAGTCCTTTCTTAATTTAGTGAATGCCTCATCCTGGTTTAAAATATAAAACCAGTTGTAATTACCTACGAGAAATTTTTCTAATGTTTGCAAAGCCTCTGTATTCTTATTTGTAAATGCCTCAATGCGTGCTTTGGAGTAAAGCAGCAAGCCTAAAATTTGGTTATCAATATCAGGCTGCTTCATTGCAACATTTACATAAGGAAGCGCTTTTGAAAATTCGTTTTTTAGCATATAAAATTTTATTTGCAGTAAATATTTTTGAATGATCTGTTAGGATGTCGTTGACGGAAGTGAGTTGAGTAAGTCGAATGATTGTGCGTACTTTTTTTGCAGCATATAATAATCTGTCAATTCAAACTTTTGTTCTGTAGTTAGTTTGTTTTCTTTTAGTAATATCTCAAAATATTCAGCTACCTCGGGTTTCATATCTTCTATTCGCAATACATCTGTAAGTTTTGTTATCAGCCTTACATTTCCAGGATTTGTTTTTAAGAGATACTTATAATTTATCACTGCAGAATCATTTAGCCCCATCCAGCTTTGCAAGTCTGCTACATATTCTGTGATCAAAGGGTTTGGTGACTTATCACCTGAAAACTTCAACGCTTGTTGTAAAAAATAATTGGCGTTACTTACCTGGTCATATTCGCTATGATCAAATTCAATTTCTTCTCCTGTTCCCGGTAATAGAATCTTATTTTCAATGGTGTATTTTTTTTGCGGAAACTCTACTGTCGGGTCATATTTATACACATTAAATTCAAAAGCAAAAGGTTGTGATTTAGAATCGTCATAATAATTTTTTCTGACGGAAGGATGTAATTGACTGAAGCTGATCAATAGTCTTTTGTATAGGAAAAGCCCTGCATTTTTATACCAGTAAGCATCCCGTGGAAATTTAGAAATCATTCTTTCATAAAAATGAAATGTTTCTCTTTCGATGTTCTCATTTATTTCACTCCAGTATTTATTTAAAGCATTGTATTCATCCATGTTGCGCTTCTGATTCTTCATGGTTTTCTTTCTCAAATATCCTGCTTCCTGGTTTTTGGTTACCTGTGCCATTAATGCCTGTTCTGCTGCTTCATAATTTCCCCTACTTTCCTGGAGCCTTGCCAGTTTTACAGAACCACCCAGATCAATTGTACTATTATATTTATCGTTGTATTGATTTTCGTCTAACTCGTGGTCATATAAATAGCTAAAAAAGTTTCTCCTATTCTGAGCCTTATTTTTAATAGGTATATATTTCCCAATTAATGCGGCCTGTTCATTTTGATTCTTGTTTTCAATCGCAATAATTATTTTGTACTCTTTAATTTCCTCTGTCTCACGTTTACTCTTATGATAAATATTTGCGAGAAGATAGTGATCTTCCAGGCCATTGTAGTTCATTGCCAGGAGCGTATGGAGCAGGCAGGATGAATCTACAACTAATAGCTTTAATCTTATTTTTTTTGCCCCGGCTATATCTTTCTCCCCGGCTTTTAATTTCAATTCCCTGAGTAATGGATCCGTAAATGTTTTTTTCAAAAAAGCTTTTAGACTTAGCATTTCCCGGTAATGGATGGCTGCTTTTTTCAGGTATAATTCGGCTTGCCTATAATCTCCCTCATTAAACAATTGTTTTCCCAGGTAATGATTTACGAAAATTATATCAGGATATTTTTTTAGAATTTTTGTGATCATTTTTTTTCCTGATACGCGATCTGAATCTGCTGTTGATTGAAGTTTAGCTATCGATCCAATCATTTGATTATATCCTGCCCAGCCGGCTAGGAGCGTATCATATTTATTATTACAGGAAAAAATATATGGCTCTTCAGGAGTTCCCGGACCAATTGACATTCTTAAGCCATATCTAAATGCTTCTTCATTTATTTTAAAAAGTTCCTTTCGGATTGTCGCATCGTGTAAGTAAGAATCAGCCTTTGCGTAATCACCTGTACCAAGGTATAAATATCCTAAACGTTCGTAAGGTAGGTAATGCACATTGTTCTCTTTAATGGCGCGCAGGTAATGAGATTCTGCGGAAAGCAGGTTACCGGTTTTTTCCATTAAAAGACCTGCATTAATATTTACAAATGCAAGATTGGGTTGTAAAGAATCCGCTGTACGGGCAGCGCTGAGGGCAGCAGGTAAATGATTTGTAGCCAGGTATACTGTTATCTTATTGCTGTAGGGAATGGCCCATGATGGAGAAATTAATGAGGCATAATTGTAGTGCCAGATGGCAGAATCATACTTTTTTTCCTCGGAAAGAATATTTCCCATTTCATTGTGGATGTAGGCTGAATAAGGATCAAGAGCCATTGCGTTCTGAATTTTTTTTGAAGCTGTACTTAATAAACTGTCTGCTGCTAAGGAGTCTGTAGCGATGTCAAGTCTATCAATAAGCCCATCGAAGTATGCTTCATTTATTTGCAAAATATTTTTAAGATAATTATTATCAGGTGCCAGCTTTATTGCAATTTTCATGAGCGGTAGAAAGGCTCTGTAGTTACGCTTTCCAGTGGCATAGTATTGTCTTTTTTCCAATTCAACCATATCACCTTTCAGGTAGGCATTTATCATTTCCTGGCTTTGGTCTTGTATAAGTTGCACAAATCTTTCTGCAAACCTGCTCCTGCTATAACTATTCTTTTTTAACTGATCCATTAAAAGCACCAAATGGTTTAGGCTACCATGCGCCTGTATGTTTTCGTTATATTTTTGTTGCCGCTCTCTCGCATCCTGTTCTTGGATGGCGGTAATAGTATTGGGTGTTAGATTTTGCGCCTGATATCCTTCCATCCTTTTTTTGAAGGCTGAATCATTGGAAAGAGAATCTTTATAATAAGCGTGATCAACAATATCTATTGGGTTTCTTAAATATTCGCAATAATCTTCTACTATTTTTTGCGGTACTTGTTCGGAAGTATCTTTTAAATAGTTTTTAAAGCTCAGGGAATTTTCAAAATCTCCCTGCGCTGCGAGATCAAAAAAATAATCCATGAGCTGTGGACCAACAGACCTTAAGGAAATTAATCCGCCAGGTGAGGGAGGTGCTGAGGTAATAGTTTCTTTAGCTGAATTCTTTTGGGCCGCGACTGCCGGATCTATTTTCGCGAGTGTAAAGATGGGGCTACCATCAGAGATTGGATGTTGTATATGTTTAGTTTGTTTCAGCTCTACATCTGCAGCAAAACAAGAGTCTAAAAATTGTTGAAGGTTTTGAAGATTTACTATATCCTTTCTTTCTGCTTCACCTTGCAATCCTTTAAGAAGATAATAAGAGAAAACACCACGGCCGCCGCCCCATGCCTGCCCTTCTGCAGCTTCTTCGTCTTCGCGACATGAAGCCATGCGCACCTGGTTGTTAAGCACAAGCCTCAAATTTGCGGCAGTAAGTTCCCGCCCTTTATAAAAGTCACCCGCCATTTTCCCAGAGTGGCAGGCATCGGTAATCAATATAATTTTTGCCTTATTTTTTGTAGTTAACTCATTGGCGCTTTTATTCAGATCGCTTACACTTATGGCATTGTTCAGATAGTTATTCGGTGGAGAGTTCCAGGCCAGCAAAAATCCCTGGCTAATGGCATTTCTTGTTTCTACATCTCCATGCCCTGAAAAATAAATATATACCTGGTCGTTTTCTTTTGCTTTATCCTTCACCCATCCCAGGGCACTATAGAAAGCGGAAACGGTGGCGCTTTCATTGGTTAATAATTTTATATTGTATTGTGGTACACTGCCACCAGCTTTGGTTTGCAGCCATTGCGAAAAAAAGGTGGCGTCTTTATCGGCAAAGCTCAGGCGGGGTATGGCAGCATCCTCGTAGCCGGAAATGCCCACTACAATTGCATAAGTATTATTGGTTTCCTGTAGTTGCGCTTTGGCCAAAAATCCAAAGCAGCAAAAGGTTGCCAGGAAAAATATAATTTTGATTTGCTGCTTGTTCATTTTTATTTATTCGGCTGTTGGAAGGGTAAAGATGAATGTTGTGCCTTCTCCTTCTGTCGTTTCCGCCTTAATTTCTCCACCATGCGCTTTTATAATATCATACATTGTCTGAATCACAGATTTAAATTGATTTAAAGATT
>JBDTXP010000209.1:0-4232 GCA_040006135.1 Ginsengibacter sp.
TTCAGGAATTTCTTTAATCTTGTTATCCCAATCTAACATTTTAAGATAAACTTGCTTCCTATGCTCATGGCTGGAAAATGCTAATTCAAAAATATGTAAAATGTAAATTCTTTCTTTATAATTTGTAATATCAAAGCCATACATTGATGCAATATCAAAGAGGAGTTTGATTTTAATTCCCAATAAGATTGGAAAATCTGCAAGTCCTAACAATATTCCTCCCGCCCCTGTGATACCACCTTCTACCGCCGCCGTGTTTTTATAATTCTTAATCCGCTTTTTTATAATTGTTTCACGCGATTCGAGTGACTTGTCTACTAAAAGTTTTGACGTAGTATGAGTCGCACCAAATAAAACCGCACGAATCATTTGCTTGATAGTGGCTGTTATAGCAGCGTGCACTTTTTCGGGTATCCATTTATTAATTTTTGTTTGAACCTTTTTAGATAACCTGTTTACCAGAGTTGGCCGTCGAAGCATTTGCTTTTGCCAAATCGCCAGTTCCGAAATAGCCAGTCTCTCGTATTGATCCATACAAAATGATTTAGCAACATTTCAAAGTTACTTAACTCTTATGTGGCACCGCTCCCTTACCTCACTTTTTTTAAAATTGTCACACCATATTATATGGGTAAATCAAATCGAGGCGGTACTCAACAATAATTAATGGAATTTTCATAAAGTAGCCTGTGGCTGGAAGACCTTGCACGCTAAGAAGTAGTATTGATAACGGTTTGAGGCATTACGTAATATGGAATAGAATGAAGGTTTCCCGTTCAATTTTTTGTTCTTAATTTCCTAATTAGTAATTTTATGGGGCAACATGCTATTAGATAAATATTAATTTTGTTACCAGCTTCAAAGTTTAATAAGCTACAATATAAAGACGATCATTTCAAAATTAAACATCAGATTATGAAACAGGTCATTATTACAATATTTACTTTCGGACTTTTTGCATGCAACCAGCAAAATGATAACATTCACATCTTACAAAATCGTGTTGACAGTTTGGATCGCAAACTTGCGAACACATACAAACCAGGTTTTGGAGAATTCATGAGTAGCATTCAGATTCATCATAATAAACTCTGGTTTGCAGGACAAAATGAAAACTGGAAATTAGCAGACTTTGAAATTCATGAAATAATGGAAAATATGGATGCCATTAAAAAATATCAGAAGGAAAGAAAGGAAAGCCAAATGATTAATATGATTGAGCCTATGCTGGACAGCATTAATAATTCTATCAGCCAAAAGAATGCTGTTGCATTTAAAAGCAGTTATATCACCCTTACAAATACCTGTAATAGCTGCCATCAGGCAAACAACTTTGGATTCAACGTTGTAAAAATTCCCGACACTCCTCCTTTTAGTAACCAGGATTTCAAAATTAGGAGTAAGTAGAATCTTAAATAATAAAATAAAACCTGAAGTGATTACGAGAAATTGACTCGTATAAAAGATATTTTAAAACTTATGGCATTATACAATTATAATAATTTCATCAATGATCTTCTATACAAAAATAAAAACATTTACGTAACAAGTTATTGTGATCTTTCTATTCTGAATTTTCGTTCCACGGAAATTTCGAACGTCTTTTGCAATTCTCAATTCCTCTTCGCATTTTATCTCTTTAACTTTGCAGGATGCTTTCTACCAGTCATACCGTTTTTATAGAAGTTGCTAAAGAGCTCAGTTTTTCCAAAGCCGCGCAAACGCTTTTCATCAGTCAGCCTGCTATCAGCAATCACATAAAAATGCTTGAAGTGCAATACCAGGCTGCATTGTTCAACAGGAAAGGAAATACTATTTCACTCACACACGCAGGAGAAATATTATATCATCATCTTGAAAAAGCAGAGAAAATACAACGGCAAATAGAATTTGAATTGAGCACACTGGAAGATGCAGCAAATGTAAAAGGACGATTAAAAATTGGCGCCAGCACGACTGTAGCCTTATATATTATTCCGAAAATTCTTTCCCAATTTCATCAACAACACCCCGGACTGGAAATACAATTAGTTAATAGAAATTCTGAAAACATTACGAATGCCTTGCTGCAAAATGAGATCGACATCGGCATAGTAGAAGTATTTCAAAAAAGAACTACCATCTCTTACAAAGATTTCATGAAAGATGAAATTGTCGCAGTATGTGCAGCTAATAGTAAGATTGCTAAATCAAAAAAGATTGCCCTTAAAGACCTGATAAATTATCCTGTTGCATTACGCGAGTTCGGGTCCGGTACATTATTGGCGCTTACACTCGCTTTAAAAAATCAGAACATTCATATTGAGGATTTGAATGTGAAGGTCAGGTTAGGAGGTACAGAAGCATTAAAGAATTTTTTACTCGCTGATTATTGCATTGGCTTTTTACCAAAAAAATCTATCGCAAAAGAGTTGGCTCACAAAGAACTGGTGCAATTAGATATTACGGGACTTAAGGTGAAACGTAATTTTTATTTTATCCAACGAAAAGGTTCGGAAGAGTTTGGCTTAACAAAACAATTTATGCGATTTGCTATCAAGTCAGTATAAACAACAGTTATAGGTTATCAGGTATTGGTATGTGTATCCTTTATATAGCGCTTTACCTTTAGCCTATGAAAACCCTAAACAATCCCCCTTCTTTATTTACAACACTTGAATGCTCTAATTGTGGTAAGATATATGACCCACATGTGCTGCAGACTTTTGCGACTTGCTGCGATCAACCATTACTTGCAAAATATGATTTGTCTAAAGCTCCTGCAAAAATAGTTTTAAAAGACCGCCCGTTAAATATGTGGCGATACAGGGAATTTCTACCTGTGTTAGATAATGAAAATATTGTCTCCTTAAATGAAGGATTCACACCAATTATAAAATTAGAAAGAACCGCCACCATTCATGGCTTTGCTGAAGTATACATTAAAGATGAAGCGATGAACCCGACCGGTTCTTTTAAAGCAAGAGGCCAGAGCACTGCAATATCAAAAGCCAAAGAATTAGGAGTTACAAATTGCATCATCCCTACAGCAGGAAATGCCGGCGGAGCCATGAGCGCCTATTGTGCGAAAGCAGGTATAAAAGCCACGGTTGTGATGCCATCGATAACACCAAAAATTTTTATGACTGAATGTAAATCGTTTGGAGCTGAAGTAATATTAATAGATGGGCTTATCAATGATTGTGGCGCAAAAGTGCGTGAACTTAAAAAGACCTCCAGGGCATTTGATGTATCTACCATGAAAGAACCATACAGGCTGGAGGGAAAGAAAACTATGGGCTATGAAATTGCAGAACAATTTGCTTGGAAATTACCTGATGTAATTATTTATCCCGCAGGTGGCGGAACAGGATTGATTGGAATTTGGAAAGCTTTTAAAGAGATGAAAGAAATGGGTTGGTTGGAGGGACCATTACCTAAAATGGTTGCGGTACAATCTGCTAACTGCCAGCCGGTAGTGAAAGCGTATGATGATCTGCATGGCATTGCAAACGATTATGTAAAGGCAAAGCCATCATTAGCTTATGGACTTGCAGTTCCTAATTCTTTTGGTCATCACCTGATGATGAAAGTGATTGAAGAATCAGGCGGAATGGCTATTGCTGTAAGTGAAGAAGATATTATAAATGGTGTAGAAGAATTAGCAAAAAATGAAGGAGTACTTGTTTGTCCCGAAGGTGCTGCTACATGGCAGGCAATGATACAGATGAAAAGTTCCGGCGTGCTGCACGGCAATGAAAAGATGCTGCTTTTGAACACCGGTACTGCATACAAATACATGGATGTAGTACAGAAACATCAACAGAATAATTCTATAAAGAAAAATGATATAAGCGTGCGCACTACATCATTGCATGCATTGAAATAGGTATTTAAACTTGTACATGTAAGAGTGTGATTTAATCTAAATTAAATTGTATTTACGCTATAAGTTTGGAAGCGCGCGTTTATTGCCTAAAACGCTCGAAATCAATAATAAAAAAAAATTGTTTTGGGTAAAAAGGTAGCGTACATTAGCGCAAATACATACGTTGGGCGCAAACTTGCGTGACACAGCTCTAATTTCAAAACAGCCCTTAATTGGTTACCTTTGAAAACAATGACAAAAAGGGTTTACATAGACACATCAGTTATGGGCGGACAATTCGACAAAGAATTTTCTGCTGACACAATTCCGTTTTTTGAAGCAGTAACAAATGGACAAATCATTATCATCGTATCCGACCTTTTAG
>JBDTXP010000210.1:0-4220 GCA_040006135.1 Ginsengibacter sp.
TTATCCAGGTATATCTGTTGATAGATTTGTTCACGCGACATATAGGTCACATAATTGAATGCATAAGGGTTTCCGGAATTTGTAAGGCTAACAAATTGCTTTTTAATAATTATTTTATCACCATATTGAAGAGCTGCAGCGGTATCACTTTTTCTAAAATACACCAACACCTTACCATTGGTTTCAATTATTTGAGAGTCTGTAATGACTTTTTCTACCGTGCAGATTGCTTTAATGGATTTAGCTTTTTCAATAACCGGCTCTTCAATTTTAAGAACATACACGGCAGCGTCCATGCTATTTTTAGTATACCAGCCGGGATTATTTCTTATATCTTTCTGGTAAACAAAAAAGGCACCTGCGGCCATCAATAAAAAAGTTATAAAAAGACCACGCAAAAATTGAAGCTTATATCTTTTCGCTTCATTAAGCAGACTGAAAAAATAAATAAAGCTTAAAGACAAAAGTCCTGCTAATAAAATATAGTGTAAAGTAAAATGGAAATAATATTGAGCGATAATGCCAACAATCAGACCCAATAGAAGTCTTATAAAAGGAGCTTTTTTCCAAATATAAATTTGATAGGATCGGGACATTTTTCCGAAGTTTTAATAGCCAGAACTTTTTCTAACAAAAATCGATTTTGAAGATACAGTTTAAAGGCGATTAATTATCGGGAATTATACCACGGTCTTGATTTGCGAAGCGGCGTCATTATCAAGGAAAAGATCAATGTCTTCCCTGTTTTTTATGATTAGTTGTGAGGGGTATATATCAGGCTGGTAGCTATCCTCAAGCACATTTTTTAAAATAGATGATTTATTTTCTCCGGCGATCATAAATGCGATTTTCCTTGACCTGTTCACAATAGCCGGCATGAGCGTGATTCGATACATTTTTTGTTCTTTATTGTAAACCTCTCGCACCCAGGATGTAGCATCGCTTATAGCATCTGAACCGGGAAAAAGCGATAAGGTGTGTCCATCATCACCCATCCCTAATAAAACCAGATCAAAAGTCATTTCATCTTTCTTGAAAAAATGACGAAGTAAATGATCATATTCTTCTACCGCTTGCTCCGGCGAAATATCAGTTCGCATCCTGTAGATATTTTTTGGTAGAATAGGTATTTTGTTTAGTAAAATTGTATAGGCCATACCAGCATTATTCCGCTCATCGCTAAAAGGAACGACTCTTTCATCGCCCCAAAAGACGACTACTTTTTCCCAGTCTATATTGTAAATTTCCTGGTTGTCAGCTAATTCCCTGAATAAAGATTTGGGTGTACTTCCACCGGACAATGCCATAGAGAAATACGCATTATTGTCAAGTGTTCTATGAATTAAATGAGCTATCCAATCTGCAAGGCAGCTGCTTAAAATTTTATCATTGGGGAATACATGCAATTCCATAAAACCTTATACTTTAAATATGTGTCATTTCTTTTTTACACGCGGAGATTGGCTTATCCAATGATGACCATCCCTGGCGATAAGCGCTTCGCCATCTTCAGGTCCCCAACTATCAGGAGAATAATTTGGAAAATCAATTGGTTTTCTGCTGGACCATACATCCAGAATTGGCATTACAATGGCCCACGCTTCTTCTACCTGGTCTGCTCTCATAAACAAAGTAGAATCGCCATCCATTACATCATAAAGTAATGTTTCATAAGCTTCAGGCTCCTCGCCTTTGTAAGCGTCTTTATAATTAAAAACCATGTCCACAGGATTTAAAATCATTGCCTGCCCAGGTCTTTTAGATTGAAAACGTAGGCAGATATCCATCTCTGGAGATATCCCGATAGAAAGCCTGTTGGGCCGCATGGTTTCTGTAGCTTCCTTTGGAAAAGCAAAGTCAGGAGCATTTTTAAATTGAATGGTTAATTCTGTTGTTTTTTCATGCAAACGTTTTCCTGTGCGCACATAAAAAGGAACTCCTTCCCATCGCCAATTATCTATATAGAATTTTACTGCAGCAAATGTTTCCGTAGAAGAATCAGGACTTACATCTTTTTCTTCCCGATATCCCGGTACTTGTTCGCCTTGTTGCCATCCTCCCGTATATTGTCCACGTGCAGCATAATCTAATACCTCATCTTTTGGGATTCGCCGAATAGCTTTAAGCACATCTACTTTTTTATTTCTGATCTCATTCGAATTAAATGAGACAGGTGGCTCCATACCAATCATACACAATATCTGAAGAATATGATTCTGTATCATATCCCGAAGTGCTCCCGCTGTTTCATAATAACCGCCACGTCCTTCTACTCCTACAGTTTCCGCGGCTGTTATCTGTACATGGTCTATATATCTCCTGTTCCATATTGGCTCAAATAGTGCATTAGCAAATCGAAGTGCTAGAATATTTTGTACGGTTTCTTTTCCGAGATAATGATCAATGCGATATATCTGGTCCTCCTCAAAATGTTCGAGCAACATCTTATTCATTGCCTTCGCACTTTCAAGGTCATGGCCAAATGGTTTTTCTACAACGATACGTGTACAATCTGTATTCTTACATAATTCAAGGCTACTAAGATTCTTCACAATAGTGGGCACAAGTTGTGGCGCCACCGCCATATATAAAATGACATTCATTTTTGCTCCTGCTTCCTTTTCTTTTTCCTTTACAATTTCTTCAATCTGAGGGTAGGCGGTTTTATCTGCTACATCCATTTTTATGTAGCTGATATTTTTTGAAAACTTTTTCCAGCTTCCATTATTATCCTTATTCCTGGAGAAATTATCTATCCCTTCTTTTAAATGTTTTTTATACGCATCTATGTCGTAATCCGTTCGCGCCAATCCGACAATTTCAAATTTATCCGGCATCGCATTATCAAGAAATAAATTATAAAGTGCCGGTGTGAGTTTTCGATAATTCAAATCTCCACTACCACCAAATATAAATATCAGCGTGGCGGATAATTTTTTATAATCTAACATATTTTTCAGTTCTTTTTTTTAGGAAATAATTTCCCATTTAGTGTGAAATATACCTTCCATGTCTACACGCTCATAGGTATGCGCGCCAAAGAAATCCCGCTGGGCCTGTATGAGGTTAGTGGGTAAATGACGACGACGATAGGCATTGAAATAATTGAGCGCTGCCATCAATCCGGGAGCGGAATAATTATCTCCCGCAGCGAGTGAAACTACTTTTCGTAAAGCAGGTAATTTAGATTGAAGAAGCTGGGCAATATTTTTATCTAATAATATATTTTTATAATCGCCGCCCTCATACACATTTTTAAAAACATCTAATAAGGCAGACCTGATAATACACCCACCGCGCCAAACCTTAACAACAGAAGGTATTGGAATATCCATACTTAATTCGCCGGAGGCCTGGGAAAGCATTGCTAAACCCTGGGCATAGCTGATAATGGTAGCAAAATATAAGGCATCGTGGAGAAGAGCAGTAAATTCTTCCTTTTCAATTTCTATTTTCTCATTCTGTATTGTATAAATTTCACTCGCTTTCGCTCTTTCTTCTACGAGTGAAGAAAGATTTCTCGTCATAACAGCAACATCAATATTGGGAACAGGAATTGGAAGATCAAGTCCTTCCTGGGATGTCCATTTACCTGTACCTTTCGCTCCTGCTTTATCAGAAATTTTATCAACTAGTTCTCCTGAACACTTATCGTCCTTTTGCTTAAAAATGGCAGCAGTGATTTCGAGTAAGTAAGACTTCATCTCACCACTATCCCAATGTTTAAATACTTCGTGGAGTTCCTGGTTAGACATTTTTAAACCATGATGCATTAAATCATAGCATTCACTTATCAATTGCATTATCGCATACTCAATTCCATTGTGTACCATTTTTACATAATGGCCCGCCGCATTTTTTCCCAGGTAATCAACACATGGTTCGCCATTTACTTTAGCAGCTACAGCTTTTAAAATAGGTGCCACTTCATCATAGGCTTCTTTATCTCCACCCGGCATGATAGATGGTCCGCGCCTCGCTCCTTCTTCACCACCTGAAATACCAACACCCATGAAATGAAAACCAGTAGACTTTAATTCTTCAATCCTACGAAGGGTATCAGTATAATGAGAATTACCACCATCAATAATGATATCACCCTTTTGTAGTAATGGTCTTAATTCGCTAATTACAGAATCTACAATTGGTCCCGCGGGCACAAGCATCATTAATTTCCGTGGCACTTTTAATAATTGGATCATTTCTTCAAGTGTATTCAC
>JBDTXP010000211.1:0-4187 GCA_040006135.1 Ginsengibacter sp.
GAATTTTTTTCCTATTGAGGATGTAAATAACTGTTTCCAGGTCATAAATCAGTTGATTGAAATATATTTCAGATATGCAAAATTACGAGGATATTTTTATATAAAATTTGGGAAAAGAGATTCTCTTTATTTCAGCCTCCTGGAAAAGACGGAATCAATTTGATTAAAAAGTAAATCGGGTTTTATAGTTCGCCATGGCACAAAATCCAAAAGATCCACATAATTATTTAATCTAGCTCTTAAAAAATCATGCTGCGTAGCCTTAGGCATATTTAAAATAACGATCCAACCATTTTGTTCTTTAATGTCATCAAACCATTCTTCATAATAGCTGTCGTCGCTGCTATGAAAGTTGAGCACATTCTCTGCTATGATTATAAATCTATTAATACCATGTCTTATAAATATATCTATGACTTCGCGCTTTAAAGTCATAATATCATTTTCGATCGCATCATTCCACTCGCCAATTAATTCAATGATCATAAAATGCAAGTCATAATCCGTCATCAATATTTTCATGTATAAGGTGCGGCTGCCGAAGTCATCCCATTGTGGATGAATATAAAAATTATAAATAGTGTTGGTGAATTCAAATTGGCTGTAATCCCGGCCATGAAAGGGTGACAGCTCATCTTCTTCAGAGTTGTAAAGGTATTGCCAGTTTTCAAAAGGTTCTATATCCTGCATGTCGCTGCAAAAATAATTCATTGCATTATAAGGAGGACAGCAAATCGGTATTTTTTTTATTGCAAAAGCGAACTGCAGTCCGACCTCGGACTTTTGTATTCAGTGATGTATACTATTTTGTGAAAATATTTTAGTGAGTAGGCGAAAATATTTTTTTGTAACTTATACTATTGGTGACATGCACAAATCTTCTGCATAGATCAGGAATCAAATATTCTTCCTACTCCACTACCAGTTTATCTGAATAAATATTAAAATTTTCCTGGTTAGTAATTTTAATCATATAAACACCCTTCACTGGTTTTGCTTTCATTTTAAAATTAACCGCTTCGCCAGGGTATTGAATATTTACTGTACTATTCTCTATCATGCGACCCTGGATATCTGTAAGCGCTATTTTATATTGACCAGGTAAATGATTTTCAAAAACTATTTTAACTTCCCCATTTCTTACAGGGTTTGGAAACAAGGAAATAAATTTATTCCCCATTACTTCTTCTTTTCTTAAAACTGCACTTCCTGTTTTTTTATTTTGGAAAAGTAAATTGCTGCTCGCAAGATCAGATGCATTAAATACTTGGGAGGTTGTGGGTAATTTTGTTGCAGTATAATCTTTCATATTGACAGCATAAAATCCATCATACGTATTAGCGCTGCTTACGATCACTTCGTCAATTTCATTCACTGCTGCTCCGTTGAGTGTATAAGTTGCAGGCAAATTAAGTACGGCACCTTTAAGTGTTGCAATCTTAGTATCAATATCTATTTCAAAAACCTGACGACCTGCTGAAAAAAGATATAATTTTCCGGAAGCATCAGCAACAATATCGCCGCCCCAACTGGTACATTTATTATGAATGCTAATTCCTTTATTATTTTCATCATCCAGTAGTGCGCCAAGATCACTTACAACAATTTTTTTTCCGGTAGAAAAACGAATGAGATGATTTGCATCATTGGTTAGTGCATAGCCATAGCCATCACTTCCAATTGTCATGCGTGTAATATTTAACGCTTCATCGTTGTAATCATTTTGAACAATCAATGGCTTTTGAATAGTGAAAAATGATGCTTTATTTTTTTTAGCAAGATCGAGCCAAATGAGCCGCCCATCATGCATAGTTGAAAAGAATAATCTATTATGCCGCTGATCAAAAGCAGTTGCTGCAGTCATCAGCGATGTAGGTGTTGGATTTTTTAAAATGATTTGTTGAGAAGAGAAATGCGTATCTCCTAAAGATAATTTTGCAGGATTGCCATTTAAAACAATTTCATTTATTTGGGATTTATTTTCTGAATTTGTGTAGGAATATTCTGTCTTTCCGTTTTCAAATAAAACCTGCTCGACATTGCCGGTTTTCATATTCAGGGAGCGGATATCCATCCAGTTAAAATTCTTAACCGATTGGCCTGTGATCGCAAAAAGTGATGAACTGTTTTGAGAAAAACCGAATAGAAATAAAAAGAACGTAATTGATAAGAGTAAAAATTTATATTTCATAAAAAGTGTTTAGCATTAAAAATATTTATTTAACAACCTAAATTTAAAACTAAAGTATTGAAAGAGGAAAGAATATTTTATAAATTTTCCAATGCTTTTTTTACACTTTTATATTTAAGCAATAATGCTGTGGCTTCGTCAAGATTCTTTAAATTTCCCTTTTCCATCAGCATTTTAATACCACGATTAACGATCTTTCTATTGGTGAGCTGCATATTCACCATTTTATTGTCCTCTACCCTTCCCAGTTGTATCATTGCAGTGGTTGAGATCATATTCAAGATCATTTTTTGGGCTGTTCCACTTTTCATACGCGTGCTACCAGTTACAAATTCAGGACCCACGATAACCTCGACCGGGAAATCGGCCAATTTACTTATCGGTGAATCAGGATTACATGCGATGCTTCCTGTTAGAATGTGATGCTGACGGCAATTTTCAAGTGCACTCATTACATAGGGAGTAGTACCGCTCGAAGCAATACCTACAACAAAATCTGCTGAAGAAATATTGTATTCGCAAAGATCTTTCCATGCCTGTGTTTCATTGTCTTCTGCGTTTTCGATCGCATTCACTAATGCCTTTTTTCCACCGGCTATTACACCAATTACCAATCCCTGTGGCACGCCAAACGTAGGCGGACACTCACTCGCATCTAAAATGCCCAACCTGCCACTTGTGCCGGCACCTATGTAAAATAACCTGCCACCCTTTTTCATTTTTTCGACTACAGCTATGGTCAACTCATTTACCTGCGGTAATACTTTCTTTACAGAAGCGGCTACCTTTGCATCCTCATTATTTATATTTTCAATTATTTCTTCTATTGACATTTTTTCCAGGTGCCTGTAGGTCGAGGATTCTTCCGTAATTTTCTCAAAAGCCATAATAAATCTTTCGCCAAAAATATTACATCGTAATTTAATTGAAACAAACATTTTTATTTCTTTATCAGTCCATTGTCAACTTTCCTCTGTTGCTTTGGTTGAAATTATTACTTAAACTAAATTACACCCACATTCAAAAAATATCACTGGTATGAAAATCTGGATTTTGCCGCTGCTTTTAATTTGTATTTCTGCTTCAGCGCAGCAGACAGATAGTACCATGAAATATTATGCAAATAATTATGGAGTGGAGAAAATATATATCCATTACGATAAATCTGCCTACGCTCCCGGTGATACGATCTGGTTTAAGTGTTATCTCTTAAAAGATCTTTTACCCGCAGTGAAAGCCAGGACACTTTATATGGATTGGAGTGATATAAATGGCAAGCTGATTTATCGCACTACAAGTCCTATTGTGGAAGGGACCACTTTTGGCCAATACGCATTGCCTGATTCCTTAAAAGGAAATGCGCTACATGTAAAAGCATATACCAGGTGGATGCTGAACTTTGATTCTTCGGTAATCTATAATAAAAATATCCATATTCTTTCAGCTAAGATAAGCCCGGTTGTAACTAAAATAATTCCTTCAGTTACATTTTTCCCTGAAGGAGGGAATCTTATATCAGGTATCAGAAATAAAATTGCTTTTAAAGCAAATGATCAATATGGTAAACCGATAATTATAAAAGGAGTTGTTGAAAACGAACATGGAATTCAAGACAGTCTGAGAGTTTTGCACGATGGAATGGGTTATTTTTTCCTTACACCTGTACCTGGTGAAACGTATACCGCTAAATGGAAAGATGAAAAAGGCACATTGCATTCCAGCCCACTTCCTGCTATCCTTAACAATGGTGTTGCACTTGAGGTAGGTAATGAAAAACTAAGAAGTTTTTTAGTGCTATCTAAATATGAAAATGACAGTTTACATGTTATGGGCACTATGTTTAATGAACCCGTTTTCAAAATTTTTAAAAGAATAAAGGATGGAAAAATAAACGGTCTTATTCCCACAGAAAATTTGCCTACAGGAATTTTGACAATAACAGTTTTCAATGATAAATGGCAACCATTGGCAGAGCGAATCACTTTTATTAATAACG
>JBDTXP010000212.1:0-4157 GCA_040006135.1 Ginsengibacter sp.
GATATCAATGAAACCGGCATCTTCATGATCCTGAATGGTTATGGAGATTCGTGGGAGGATATGACGAGTGATGAGAAAGGCAATTATGATTACCTGATGTTTAATGATATTGATTTTAGAAATCCGGCGGTGCGGGAGGAGGTGCAACGATGGGGAAAGTGGTATTGGGACCAGGTGCAATTTGATTCTGTTAGGCTTGACGCGGTAAAGCATATCACACCTTCCTTTTACGTGGACTGGCTGAAAAAACTCAGGGAAGCCACCGGCAAAGAAATGTTTGCTGTGGGAGAATATTGGGCGCCGGGTCGTCTGGACGTTCTTTTAAAATATATTGAAGAGACAAATCATGCAATGAGTCTTTTTGACTCGTCACTTCATAATAATTTCTGTCTTGCATCCAATGAGGGAAATAGATATGATATCAGAAGGATCTTCGATGAAACATTGGTAAAAGCATACCCACAGAAAGCAGTTACAGTTGTTGCCAATCATGATACACAACCGTTACAATCGCTGGAAGCCCCTATTGAACCATGGTTTAAGCCAATAGCATACGCATTAATCTTACTTAGGGATGAAGGGTACCCTTGCGTTTTCTATCCCGATCTTTATGGTGCACACTATAGTGACAAAGGCCGCGATGGTAATGAATATGAGATTTGGCTGGCTAAAGTAGAAGAATTAGAAAACTTGTTGTACGCACGTCACCACAATGCTTTCGGCTTGAAAAGAGATTATTTTGATCACCCCAATTGTATCGGCTGGACACGAGAAGGCGATGAAGAACACAGCGGCTGCGCTGTAATAATATCTAATGGGGACAATGGAAATAAGTTTATGGAAATGGGAAAACGTTATATAGGAAAAATATTTATTGATAAGCTTGGAAAAAACCCTGCCGAGGTACTGATCAATGAAGATGGTTGGGGAAACTTTTTCGCGCCTGCCGGATCAGTTTCTTTATGGATAGAAAAAGTTTAGATAAAGAAAGGAAGCCAAAGGGAAATTTTATTTTACTTTTTGAAAGAAGCGACTATTCAATTCACCAAATAAATTTCCCAAAAAGATTTTGCCATACATAATTAGGTTAGGGCGTAAGAGTAAAATCATTTAACCTCAGTGTCTCTCTTTGAGCAACCACCTTAACTCCTGTGTAATATTTTATTTAAAACAATACAATACAGACGCGCAAACCGAGACCGAATCAAAAAGATTTATACAATTTTTGATTGAACTTGAAAGTAATATAGAGCTTGTAAATAATATTAAAAGCCTGTGACGTAGCAGAATATGTCCATCTAAAAAAAAGTAAATAAGATTGGATTCTCCATTGAAGGCAATCAAATGAAGGGCACATTTATATGGGAGCCTTTAAGCACATGGGAAGGCATTTTTGATAAAGATGGTAAGTCAAATAAATTTCTTTATTATTATGATGAAATTGCAAAGGAATTTTTATCAAAACAAAAATAAAATACTTATATGCATATAGGCCTCGGCGCTATTGACTATTCAATCATCGGCATTTACTTTCTTTTTGTAGTAGGTATTGGCTTCCTGCTAAAAAAGAAAATAAAAACAGGTAATGATTTTTTGATGAGTAACCGCAACATTCCGTTGTGGATCACGAGCCTTGCTTTTATTTCAGCTAACCTTGGTGCACAGGAAGTTTTGGGAATGGCAGCTAATGGCGCTAAATACGGTTGGTACACCGCGCATTTTTATTGGCTGGGTGCAGCATTTGCAATGGTTTTTCTCGGCCTATTTATGATGCCATTTTATTATGGCAGCAAGGCGCGTAGTGTTCCGGAATATCTAAAGCTTCGCTTTGATGAAAAGACGCGTTCTTTCAATGCACTCACATTTGCGGTGATGACGATTTTTTCTTCCGGCATTTCTTTATATGCTCTTGCCATGTTGATGCAAACCATTTTAGGATGGGATTTTAATTTCTCCATTTGGTGTGCAGCAGGAATTGTTTTGGTATATACATTTTTAGGTGGCTTAACAAGCGCCGTTTACAATGAAGTATTGCAATTTTTTTTAATTGTTTTAGGCATAGCACCATTAGTATTTATCGGCTTTCACCAGGCAGGAGGTTTGCAAGGCATCTTGCATAATGTCGATGATGCGAAACTTCATTTATGGAAAGGCATGGGAAGCGCAGCTACCAATCCTATGGGCACAGATGCTTTCAGTATGATTTTCGGGTTAGGGTTTGTGTTAGCCTTTGGTTATTGGTGTACGGATTTTTTGGTTGTGCAGCGCGCAATGATTTCACACAATTTAAATGATGCACGACGCACACCGATCATTGCAGCACTCCCTAAAATATTTATGCCACTCATCGTTATTTTACCCGGTATTATTATTCTTGCTTTGCAAAAACAATTTGCCGGTTTTGATTTGCCATTAAATGCAAATGGGCAAACCGATTATAACATGACCCTGCCATTGCTTTTATCCAAACTTTATCCCAGCGGTATTTTGGGCGTGGGTATCACCGCGCTTATCGCGAGCTTCATGTCCGGTATGGCGGGAAATGTCACGGCTTTTAATACGGTTTTTACTTTTGATATTTACCAAAGCCACATCAAAAAGAATGCAAGTGAAAAACACTATCTCTATGTTGGAAAATTCACAACAGTTGCGGGTATTTTGTTATCAATTCTTACGGCGTATGTAGCCCGTGGATTTAATAGTATTATGGATCTGTTGCAACTTGTATTCAGTTTTGTAAATGCTCCTTTATTCGCAACATTTTTTCTCGGTATGTTTTGGAAAAAAACAACATCGAATGGAGCATTTTGGGGGTTGCTCTCCGGTACGGGTTCTGCCGCATTAACGTATTGCCTAACTACTGCCGAGGGTAAAGGTGGCGCTATCGCAAATCTGCATACATTTTATTCAGGAACCAGCCAGGCATTTAATATTGCATGGATATCTTTCCTTGTGTGCTTTGCTGTTACAGTAATAGTTAGTCTTTTTACGAAGAGAAAAGAAGATGCACTGTTGGTTGGTTTAGTTTATAGTCTTACGCCGCGTGTAAAAGATGACAATCGCGTTTGGTATAAAAATCCATTATGGTTGGGGATTTTGGTTCTGGCTATTACACTCATTTTTAATATAATTTTTTATTGATTATGAAGGAAATTGCAATAAATAATTTCTTCAGAAGTGGCCAATTTTCAAAAATGAATTTGCCAGGAAATTTAAAAAAATCGTCATGAAAAAGTTTTTCGATCTACGTTTTGTAATTGGTATTTTTTTCTTTGCAATAGGTTTATTGCTTTTAATTCACTCTTTAATAGTTGCTACCGAAGAGGGATTCAATGCGCATGTAAATTTATACAGCAGTTTTGTTTTTATCGCATTTGCCTTTTTCATGTTGATTCTGTCGCGGGATAAAAAGCCAAAAGATATTTTATAATGAACACTATACTGTCTGTTACAGACTTGCTGGCCCAATTTGGGAACAATAACCAGGAAATATTCAGATATATTGAAAAGAATCTTATTCTTCTTAATATCACTAAGGGCAGCTTATTAATAGAGCCTGGGAAGATTTGTAAAGAAGTTTATTTTGTACAAAAAGGTGTTTTTCGGGGATATATCAAAGAAGGTAAAAAGGAAATTACAACCTGGCTTACGTCAGAGGGAGAGTTGGTTTCAGCTATAAGAAGCTTTCTTTTAAAAGAGGTGACTCAGGAGCAGGTGCAGGCGCTTGAAGACTGTGTGGTGCTACAATTTTCCCGAAAAAATCTCAATTATTTATTCGATAATTATGAAGAATTTAATAGGTTCGGCAGAGTATTAATTGAACGTTATTATTGTGATGCAGAAGAGCGTACCTATATCAACCGTCTTTCTAATGCTGAATTAAAATATGAATACTTTTTAAAGACCCGCGGCCAGCTGGTGAACAGAATTCCGTTAAAATATATTGCCAGTTTCCTTGGAATGACTATCGAAACCTTGAGCCGGATTCGGACGAGGTTTAGCAAAGCGAAATAAAATTATTTCTCCAGCCACTATTTTACCCACCATTTCCACAATTCAATAATTAGTATTTAATATTGCACGATTGCGGTGAAAAACAATATGGCCTCGTAGTACAATGGATAGTATAAGAGTTTCCGAAGCTCCAGATCCAGGTT
>JBDTXP010000213.1:0-4150 GCA_040006135.1 Ginsengibacter sp.
AGGATACACCGACAAGAGTAGAGAAATTAAAGTAATTCCTATGTTAGGGCAATAGCACAAACAATAGTGTAATCAAGGAATTGAATGAGATTGCTTCGCGCAAAATGATTCTCTTTCAATTCATGATTCTTTTTGCGCTCGCAATGACGCCATGTGGGGGATTGTCAACCCACAACTGGAACTGAATGAACGGCGCTTGCCATTTCTATTATAAGTTCCGGATCTTTTTCAATAGCATTACCTACAACGATCACATCGGCACCGGCTTTGCAATTGAGATATGCTTTTTCAGGATCAGTAATCCCACCACCAATTATCAAAGGAACTTCTATGCTATGGGAAACTTTTTCAATCATGCTTTCCGTGATTGGAGTTTTAGCTCCGCTACCGGCATCCATATAAATTAATTTCATGCCCAGCATCTCTCCGGCCATAGCAGTGCACATAGCTATATCACATTTATCCGCTGGCAATGGTGACGCATTAGAAATATATGAAACAGTTGTAGGAGCTCCGCCATCAACGACCATATAACCGGTGCTGATTATTTCGATACCACTTTGCTTTATAAAGGGAGCGCTTACGACATGCTGGCCAATTAGTAACTCAGGATTTCGTCCACTTATAAGGGAAAGATAAAGTAGTGCATCAGCATATTTTGAAACCTGGGACGGGCTGCCGGGGAAAAGTAAAACGGGGATACTGCTCCGACGCTTAATAAACCGAACACAGTTATCCAGGTAATCGGAAATAACCAAACTACCACCTACAAGAAAGTAATCTACTGCAGCTTTTTCAGCAAGGAGAATCAATTGCTCCATTTTGCCATCATCCACTTTATCAGGGTCAATTAATACCGCGAAGGATTTCTTTCCATTAACTTTTTTTTCGCATAGACCCCTATATATTTCCGTTAACTTCATAATGGCTTCGTTATTTGCAAAAATGTGCCTTTTTTACGACTTATAAAAGAAGCAATGTAAATTACGAATTTAAGAGGCATTCAGTTCGTTTCATTAAAACTTTCTCACATCTATTGTATAGGTAAAACATGGTTAATTTAAAAAAAGAAATATCTTTTAAAACAGCTCGCAGCAGTGGCCCCGGTGGGCAAAATGTAAATAAAACTGAGACGATGGTTGAGGGGATCTTTAATATTAGTGAATCAATGCTGCTTTCCGATCGTCAAAAAGACCTTTTGAATAAAAACCTGGAAAAGAAGATAAACAAAGATGGAAATCTAACAGTAAGAAGTCAATCAGAACGAACTCAACTCGCCAATAAAGAAAGAGTAATTGAAAAAATGCACAAGCTTATCAGCAATGCATTAATCGTAAAAAAGAGCCGTAGAGCTACTTCGCCGACAAGAACGTCAAAAGAAAAAAGGATAACACGAAAAAAGGAAAAGGGCGTTTTAAAAGTGAACAGGCGTAAAATAAAAAATGATGAAGCATAACAAGTTCATTATAAAATATCACAGGTTGGTGGAGACACCAACCTGGGCTGACTGCCGTGGGCGGTGTCTCCACCGCCCACTTTCATCTTATAGACACTACATTTTGAAATACGTCTATCATAACACGCAAATATTACGTGGATTATTTTTTCTATTTATAATATTGGCCACTCAGTCAAACACCTTGCTGGCGCAAAATAAAACGCTCAATGTAAAAATTATTTTTGAGAATAGGGTCCAGGGACAACCAATAATATTGTATGATTCCAATTATACAAATCCCTTTGGAGAAAATTATACCATCAATAAGTTCAGGTACTACATTTCTAATATTCACTTAGAAAACAACAAGGGAATTTCTACAATTAATAAAGCGTCATATCTCGTAGATGAAGCCAATAATGATTCTAAAAAAATTAACCTTAAGGTGCCGGTTGAAAATTATAAGCGCCTTCATTTCTTACTGGGAGTAGATAGCATAAAGAATGTCTCCGGTGCGCAAGATGGTGCATTGGATCCGGCAAAGGATATGTTCTGGACCTGGAATTCAGGTTATGTAATGGCAAAATTAGAAGGCAACTCTCCTGCTTCACCTTTAGTAAATAATAAATATGAATTCCATATTGGCGGCTTTGAAGGAAAATATAATGTGTTGAAAGAAATCAATTTGGATTTGCCCCAAGGGACCGATTTAAAAACTATTAATAACTTAACTATCTACATAACAGCAGAAGTAAACGATTGGTGGAACACGGTTCATAAAATGAAAATAGCAGAGCATGCAGCAATTAATTCGCCCGGAGCGCTTGCCTTACAGATGAGTGATAATTATGCAAAAATGTTTCACATAGAAAAAGTTATTGTTAACTGATTTTGAAATTCATAACAGCCATATTATTCATTGTTTTTATTGCTGCTTCAGCTTTTCTTATACAGGAAGAACAATCATTACCTCATCGTTTAAAATTTGAAGTGCCCGAAGGTTGGCCAAAACCAAATAATATTTTTGCGTCCAATCCACTCACAGAAGAAGGGTTTCAGTTAGGCAGAAAATTATTTTACGACGGACGCTTAAGTAAAGATGGAAACTTTTCCTGTGCCAGTTGTCACCAGCAGTTTGCCGCGTTCGCCACTTATGATCACGATTTTAGTCATGGTTTTAATAATCAATTTTCTACACGAAACGCGCCGGCATTACAAAACCTGGCGTGGGTGCCGCTCTTTCATTGGGATGGCGGTGTCAATCATATTGAAATACAGGCGCTATCACCACTCACCGCACCAAATGAGATGGCAGAAAATGTTGACTCGGTTCTGCAAAAATTGCGCAAAGATATTGAATATAGAAAAATGTTTAAAGCTGCATTCGGTACTGAAATGATCAATAGTCAGCGCATGCTGAAAGCTTTAGCCCAGTTCTCAGGCTCTCTTGTTTCTGCTAATTCCAGGTATGACAAGTTTAAAAAAGGACAGGAGAAATTTAACCCTTCTGAATTACATGGCTATGAAGTATTTAAAGAGAAATGTTCAACTTGTCACAAAGAACCACTTTTTACAGATAATACTTTTAGAAATAATGGATTGCCTTTGAACAAATTTTTAAAAGATTATGGCAGAATGCGTATTACCAATGAATCGGGCGATTCCTTAAAATTTATGGTGCCGACCCTGCGCAATATAGGCGTAACACAACCTTATATGCATGATGGTAGATTCTATTCACTTGGACAAGTGATAGAACATTATCGCACTGGTATACAACAGTCACCTACACTCGATTCCTCCTTAGGCACAGGAATAGAATTTTCAAAGCTGGAAAAGTATGACCTCATATTATTTTTAAATACGCTGACAGACACTGCTTTTTTAAAAAATAAAAGATTCAGTGCGCCGGATGGAAATACTCCTTTAGTTTTATCGCATTAATTTTACATCCTTTTAATAAGATATTGTTTTGAGCAGCATTAAAAAATTAGCAGGGCAAACGATGTGGTACGGCGTGAGTTCTATTGCTGCAAGATTTCTCTTTTACCTTCTTACTCCCTACCTCACCCTAAAATTATCTGTTTCGGGTTATGGTGACATGAGCATCATGTATGCGGCCATTCCTTTCTTGAATGTGATTTTTACCTACGGTATAGAAACAGCTTATTTTCGGTTTGCAACAAAAGAAGATTTCAAAAAAGATATTTATAGCACAGCTACAATATCAGTTTTGTGCAGCACAATTTTTCTTACAACACTCTTAATACTTTCCAGGTCCTCACTTGCTCATTTGTTACGCCTGGATAAATACCCGGAATTCATTACGTTTTCAGCTTTAATAATCGCTTTTGATACACTAGCCACCTTACCATTGGCCAAGTTGCGACTTGATCAACGGCCGCGTAAGTACGCTTTTGTAATGGTGTTTAAGATCATTATACAAATTGCTATTATTTATTTTTTATTATCAGTTTGCCCGCGGCTAGCAGCTAAAGACCCAAATGGATTTTTTGCCACTTTTTATAATCCAAAATATGGAGTAGGTTATATAATTATTGCTAACCTTATTGCAGCATTTTCTGCGTTGGTGCTTTTGCAAAAAGAATTATTTGCCTTCAAATGGAAATTTAATAAACAGGTTTGGACAACAATGATGATCTATTCGTTGCCCCTTATCATTGCAGGGTTTGGCGGTATGATCAATGAAAC
>JBDTXP010000214.1:0-4138 GCA_040006135.1 Ginsengibacter sp.
CCCCAATCAAACAATTGCTTTCCACCACCAAACGAACCGGTAAAGCCAACTGCTTTGGTTAAAGGATGCATAACCAAAAATTCTCCCACCTCAAAAGATTCACCTTTAACATGTGTAAAAATTCCTTCCGGCATTTTACATTCTTTTGCAGCGCGTAAAATTATATTTGCCACCATCGTGGAGGTTATTATATGCGCCGGATGTCCTTTAACTACGACACTGCAACCTGCAGCAAAGGCGCATGCAGTATCTCCACCTGCTGTAGAGTAAGCGAAAGGAAAATTGCTGGCGCCAAAAACTATAACAGGGCCCAGCGGTATCAACATCTTCCGAATATCCTGCGGAATATTTTTTTCATTGGAGGCAGTGTTGATGCGGGCTTCCAGCCATTCACCGCTTCTGCATGCATCCGCATATTGCCGTAATTGCAAAACAGTTCTATCTCTTTCGTTTTTTAATCTTTCAGTTGTTAGGTTGGTTTCCTTGGCTGCAGTTGCGATTAGTTTATCTCCGCTTTCCTCAAGTAGTTGCCCTATTTTATACATGAAAACTTTCCTTCTTTGAAGCGGGAATTTTCTGTATGCTTCGTAAGCTTTATGCGCCTGCTGCATTACTTTATCAAGTCCTTTTAAATCCGGATTAAATTTCATGTAAATTATTTTTATTGCATTTTACCAGCTCCCTGATCCACCACCGCCAAAACCGCCGCCGCTAAAGCCGCCGCCACCAAAGCTTCCACCACTACTTCCCGATCCGGGAGGCGTGCTGTAAAAATTTTGCGACATAGAACTCATTGAATGATCGAGGCTGTTTAAAAATGAATGAGTTGTAAAATTATTTCCATAGAATGAGGATGCATACCAGGAGGGTGGGGGCACGTCAAGACCTTCCAGTTTGTCCTTCCATTTCACAGCAATATTAAAAACGATTGCATATGGTAACACCTTATCGAAATATTGCGGATCTTGTTTTAGAAATTCGTTAAGCCTGTCTTTTTCTACACGCACTAAAAATTCTCTGAATCCTGCCAGTTGCTTGTACAATAATGTTCCTTTGGGCGTTCTTTTAGACATTAGTAACCCAAAAGCTGCAACAATTATTCCCGAAATTATGATTGCACTTCCTTTCCATAAATAGAATGGATAATCATTAATTATTGTAGCAATACCTATTGTCATCACGAAAATTCCAAAAAAGAAAAAGAAATATACAAAGCCTCTTGAGTATTTCACATAATAATCATCCTGGTCGATTTCCTTTTCTAATTGTTTTTTTGTATCCTGCATTGTGATATAAAAAACATCTTTTAGATCACTGAGATGCACATTGTCACCGGATTTGAAGAGACCATTAAAAAAAGTCCTTTCAAATTTGTAAGCACTTTCGGGCAGCTTTTTTATTTTTATAAACTCATAATCTCTCGTTTTTACTAATCCGAAAAAAGATTCTTTTTTTGATTCCTGAATTTTTAAATTTCCGGCAGCGCCCCAATAGGGTATGAGGGACGTGAGGTCGCGCTTATTTAATTTATTGTCAAATATGTATCCTGCAACAGATGGATTCATTTTTGCCGGAGGATAAAATTCAGTTTGTATAGTTACGCTTTCATCTTTGCCCCATCTCTTCCAGATAAAATACATGATAAAGAAAATAAAGAGGGGCAGTAACAACCAGGCAATTCCCTGTGATTTATAATCAGGCAGCTTTAAAAAATCTTTCGGAAAACGAATGCCAACAGTTATGCCTTCGTAACTTTTTAGAGGTTGTGTGATAGTACCTTCCAGGGTTTGATTATTTATCCATTTACTGGTACTGTTATTATCCTTCGACCCTATAGTTCCTGTGGCAACAAAATACCCGGGTGTTGCTGGTAAGGCCTGGTAGAGTTGTATGGAATAGGAGAATGATTGAGTGAGTGCTTCTGTTTCATTTCCGGTAAGGTTATAATAAAATTCTGAATAGTCTTTAAAAAAATTGATAGCATTTCGTACGCGATAGTGAATTACATAATTCTGTTCTCCTTCCACTAATTTATCTTTAGAACCGATTTTGATTACCTTATAATCATTCTCATTGTTTATTTCATATTCATTATTTTCTACTTTAATATTGTCGATTTGTACTAATCTTTCTTTGCCTGAATGCCAGCCTGCATCTGCTTTTTCAGCATTTGCGGGAAGCGCATCCATAGAATACCTATATTTTAATTTCCGGTAGATTCCATGTCGTGGTTCAGTAAAATTTACATTTAATGTTTCGGTAACCAGAAGAGATGCATCTTCATTTACTTTTATATCGACATGGTAATTCCTGATCACATAATATTCCTGGCACCATGCAAAAGCAGGTAGGAAAATAACGAAAGTCACCAGGATAAAATAGTTTCTCATTTTCCTCATACTAAAACTTTACTTCTACATTTTGAGCTTCTGCGGGATTTTCCAGCTCATAAAAATCCCTTGCTTTAAATCCGGCCATATTCGCCAGGAGCACTGTGGGAAATTGTTGAATAGAAGTATTGTAATCACGTACGGTGGCATTATAGTAGCGACGTGAATTTGCCAAATCCCCCTCGATCGATTGAAGCGCAGTCTGCAATTCAAGGAAGTTTTGATTGGCTTTTAAATCCGGGTAACCTTCCGCCACTGCGAATAAGCTTTTCAATGCATTCCCCAGTTGCTGGTTCGCAACTGCTGAAGCCTGCACATCATTTGCCGGGACACCTGCAGCCATATTACGGGCTTGTGTCACTTTTTCAAATGTGCTGCTTTCATGTGCAGCATAACCCTTTACGGTATTTACAAGATTGGGTATCAGGTCAAATCTTTTTTTGAGAAATACGCGGACATCGCTCCAGGCATTATCCACTTTTATTTTATACTTTACGAGTTTATTATAAAGTACGATCACCCATATTATTAATAATATCAGGATAATAGGCAAAATTAAAATGGCCATGTTTTGATTTTTTTTAGTGAAGCAGGAAATGAATTTACTATTTTACTTACATATATATAATTTCAGGGGATAAAAATTTGTGGAGCATATGGATTACGTAGATTATTTTTAGTAATTTTTAAGTCTTTGGCAGGCATTTAGATAGTAGCGTGAAGTCTCTTTATATTCGAAATATACCTTGAAAAAAGATTATGAAAAAGAAAATTACAATGCCCCGTATTTGGAAAGTTATTAAAGAATGTTTTAAGAGTTTTTCACAGTATAAAATTACCAAACTCAGCGCATCCCTGGCCTATTACACCATTTTTTCCCTTGGACCATTAATGATCGTAATCCTGTTTCTTGCAGGTATCTTTTTTGGACGCGATGCAGTGGAGGGAACCGTATTTACGCAAATGCGTTCATTCGTGGGTGCAGATGCAGCGTTGCAAATTCAGGAAATAATTAAGAACGTATCAATAGGCGGCAAAAGCCATTTCGCAGCAATAGTTGGAGTTGTGACTTTATTAATTGGTACGACAACAATGTTTGCGGAAATGCAGGATTCTATTAATACCATTTGGGGATTGAAAGCCAGCCCCAAAGTTGGTTTTATGAAATTGCTTATAGACCGGTTGTTATCATTTGGTGTGGTAGCAAGCCTGGGATTTTTATTGTTAGTCTCACTTGGAGTGTCTGCCATAATCGAGTCTTTGAATACTAAGATCAGTATCATATTTCCCGATATCGCGGTATCACTTCTTTATGTCGTGAATATTGTAATCACTTTTGGAATTATTACCTCCCTCTTTATGATCATCTTTAAAGTATTGCCTGATGCAAATATTAAATGGAAAGATGTTTTATCTGGTTCAGTAACAACTGCTTTTTTATTTATGCTGGGTAAATTTGCGATTTCATATTATATAAGCAAATTCAATATTGGCAGCACTTACGGCACAGCGGGATCATTGATTATTTTAATAGTCTGGATTTATTATTCAGCCATCATTTTATATTTTGGCGCATCTTTTACTAGGGCATTTGCAATGGAATTTGGAGGTTCCATTCACCCGAATGAATATGCAATTATTTCTAAAACGGTAGACGTGGAAGCAGGGAAAAAGAGTTTACAAAAAGGAGATAAGGAAGTAGAGGAAAAAGTAAAAAAGTTGAATGAGGACTCTGAGAAATAAAAATA
>JBDTXP010000215.1:0-4112 GCA_040006135.1 Ginsengibacter sp.
TAGATATTGTAAGAGCATGGCAGGGACATAAATATGAAGAAAAATTTTTTTTTGTAATTAAGGGCTGCTATACGATTGCAGTGGTTCAGCCGCTGATATTTGAAGACCCTTCAACTATGGAAAACCCTGAATTCTTTACTATGGATTGTGAAGATAATTTATTTTTAAAAGTACCTGGCGGATGTTATACAGGGATTAAAGCTTGCGAAACTGATTCAGTATTATTGGTACTTTCAAACTCTAGCCTGGAAGAATCGAAAGACGATAATTTCCGATTACCGAAAGAGATGTGGGTAGATTGGCAAACTATAAAATAGATTTAAAAAATTATTAATGATAACAATCGGCATTACAGGGCAAAAGGGGTTTATTGGTACACATTTATATAATTACTTAAGTTTAGATAAAGGCGTAAAACTGGTCGATTTTAGTAAAGCATTTTTCGCAGACCAAAACCGTCTTCAGGATTTTGTAAAAAAATGCGATGTGATCGTCCATTTGGCAGCTATGAATCGACATAACGATCCTTCTATCATTTATGATACAAATGTATTATTGGTGCAAAAGCTAATAGATGCAATGGAGAAAGAAAATGTACAACCTCACGTGATCTTTTCATCATCAACCCAGGAAGAGAAGGAAAACCCGTATGGAAATTCTAAGAAGGCAGGTAGAGAATTATTCATTAATTGGGCTGAAAAAAATAAAGCAATTTTTACAGGCCTTGTTGTTCCAAATGTTTTCGGGCCATTCGGTAATCCATATTACAATTCTGTCATCGCTACTTTTTCCTACCAGCTCACTCATAATGAAACTCCTAAAATAGATGTTGATGGAAAACTGAAACTCTTATATGTAAATGAACTAATAGAGATAATCCGGCAAATCATCACCGAAAAAAAATCAGATCCGGAATATAAAATTTCATTTACGCAAGAGATAAGTGTCTCCGATATCTTGAAACTGCTGGAAGGTTATAAAGAAACTTATTTTACTAATCATACTTTCCCTTCATTTCAAAATTCTTTCGAATTAGACCTGTTCAATACATTCCGTTCTTATATTGACCATGAAAAATATTTCCCTGTTATGTTGAAAAAGAATACAGATAATAGAGGAACTTTTGTTGAAACAGTTAAGGCGCTTACAGGTGGACAATTTTCTTTTTCTACCACGCATCCGGGAATTACGCGCGGCAATCATTTTCATACCAGAAAAATAGAACGGTTTGCAGTAATTAATGGCAAGGCAAAAATTGAGTTTAGGAAAACAGGTACAAAAGAAATCCTGAAATTCGAACTTGATGGTGAAAACCCTTCATTTGTTGACATGCCAATATGGTTTACACACAACATTACTAATGTAGGAACGGAAGATTTGCTAACACTATTCTGGATCAATGAATTTTTTGACCCAAATGATCCCGACACTTTTTTTGAAGAAGTTTAAAATTGATTATAAATAAATGAAAGAAGAACAATTAAAAATCGTAACTGTTGTAGGCACAAGGCCTGAAATAATCAGGCTTTCGCGCACAATGTCACTTCTTGATGAATATACCAACCAGGTAATCGTTCATACAGGCCAGAATTATGATTATGAGCTAAATGAAGTTTTTTGGAAAGATCTTGAACTGCGTAAACCGGATTATTTCCTGGAAATAAATGCTTCAACTTTAGGAAATGCAGTTGGTGATATTATCAGAAAAACAGAAGAAGTTCTTAAAAAAGAACAACCTGATGCCCTGCTGGTTTTGGGTGATACAAACTCCTGTTTATCAGCCTATATAGCAAAGAGAATGCATATTCCGATCTTTCATATGGAAGCTGGCAACAGAAGTTTCGACTTAAATGTGCCAGAAGAAGTGAACAGAAAAATCATTGACCATATTGCTGATTTTAATCTTGTATATACGGAACATGCACGCAGACATTTAATTAGTGAAGGATTACCGCACCGGCGTATTTACCTTACCGGATCACCTATGAAGGAAGTGTTGAATTATTATCTTCCAAAGATCGAAAAATCGGAGATACTTGAGAAATTGAAATTGGAAAAAAATAAATATTTCCTGGTTTCAGCACACAGAGAAGAGAATGTAGATAACCCGGCAAACCTGGAACAGATACTTTCAGTATTGCAACGGCTCGAAGAAAAGTATAAATTCCCTATTATTGTAAGTACTCATCCCCGTACCAGGAAAATGATTGAAAGATTAGACAAAATCAATATTCATAAAAATATCCATTTCCTCAAACCCTTTGGTTTTTTTGATTATATTTTCTTACAGCAAAATGCATATTGTACCCTTTCTGACAGTGGTACAATCAGTGAAGAATCTTCCATCTTAAATTTTCCGGCAATTTCTTTGAGAGAATCTATGGAAAGGCCGGAAGCACAGGATACTGGTTCTATCATACTCTCGGGATTTGATGCAAATGTTATATTAAACAGTATTACTCTTGCTACCAAAGAGAAAGGTAACAACAAGTTCAAATCTATTCCGCAGGATTATAATATAAACGATACATCCTGGCGTGTATTGAAATTAATCATGGGTAATACAAAGCTGAGCAATAAATGGTGGGGTATAAAATAACAGAGTGCTGACTAATATGAAAATTTTTTATGTAAGTGCTTTGTGCTCTGAGAATGTATTAGACTTTTTATTTAAAAGTTCGTCCGTAAAGCCGGGTTCTGCTCCGCAAAAGTTCAATCGATTACTTGTTGAAGGTTTATCTCTATGTGAAATTGAAAGCGCTATTGAAACTTTAAGCGAAATTCCTATCCCATCACGCAGTAATAAAAAAATATTTTGGAACATTCCTGCTGAAAACGAAGGAAGGATACGTTATAATTATGTTCCAATGATCAATTTCCGTATTCTGAAGAGTATCTTAATTTTTGTTAATTCATTTTTTAAATTATCTTATTTAATTCTCACCTCCAAAAAGAAAAATAAAATTATTATTTGCGATATAATAAATGTTCCATTATCTGTAACTGTATTTTTGGCGAGTAAGTTACTAAAAATTAGAACTATTGCTATTGTTACAGACCTTCCAAGCATTGATTTTGCTAAAAAACAAAAAATTTATAAAAGACTTTCAAATTTGATTATCCATAAATTTGATGCGTACGTTTTGTTGACGGAACAAATGAATCAACAAGTCAACCTTCGCAATAAACCTTTTTTGATTATGGAAGGATTGGTTGACATTTCAATGAAAGATTCAAAAGTTATTCTTAAGGATAGATCGCTTGAAAGAATAATTCTTTACGCAGGTGGCCTTAGTGAATTGAATGGTCTCAACAAATTAATTGACGCTTTTGTGCTGGTAAAAGGGGAGAATTTTCGATTACACATTTATGGCGCTGGTGAAATGGAAAAGGATATGCAGTATTACATGAATATAGATAATAGAATATTATACTTCGGGTCACTTCCTAACAAAGTAATTGTAGAAAGGGAACTTGAAGCAACTATATTAGTAAATCCAAGGCCCACGCACGAAGAGTTTACCAAATATTCTTTTCCTTCTAAAAACATGGAATACATGGTTTCTGGCACTCCCATCATTACTACCGCATTGCCTGGAATGCCACAAGATTACTACAAGTATGTCTATTTATTTAATGACGAAACAGTTTGTGGAATGGCGAATACATTAAGAATTGTTTTAAGTAAAAGCGATGTAGAATTGTATTCGCAGGGCAAAAGAGCAAAGGAATATGTTTTAGATAACAAAAACAATATTGTACAGGCTAAGAGAGTTTTGGATTTATGTAGTGTTTTATGAAAGCTTATGTTATTAAATGACTTTAGAGATTTTCAGTAATCGAATTTAAAAAGGATTAATCTCCATAATACAACTATATACTTTTCACGACATATAGCACTATTTTTTTTAAAAGTCATACTATATAAATGACCCAACCTTTTTTTGTATTAGTATTTTAATAAAAGCTAACATAAATATATTATGTGTGGAATAAATGGAATAATTGAATTAGATAAATTCCAAGGTCTCGAGTCAAAAGCCAATTTAAAAGCGAAGCTTCAATTAATGAATTGTGAGATCACACATCGTGGTCCCGATTCCGAAGGAATC
>JBDTXP010000216.1:0-4088 GCA_040006135.1 Ginsengibacter sp.
CATTACCTAAATCTTTTTTCTCCCGCGCAGAAAGCAAAAAATTAAATTTTCTAATAATAAACCTGAGTGTATTTTTTGCGGATCTGTAATCAAATAGCTTCACCTCATTATCCTTCTTTACTTTATAAATATCCAATAACAATGAACCCAATGGCTGATCTTTCGACGCACCGGTTCGTGCCTCACGAATGGGGAAATTGGAAGTAATAAGTTCTATTTTTTTGTTTGATTGTTGTGGCTTATTAAAAGCGTTATCTAAAAAAAGTTCAATTAAATTTTGAGCAGTCTTTGATAATTTATCTTTCTTTAAATCATATAAATCTTTCGCCTTGAAAAAGTTTTTTTGCTCTATCAAAGAATAGATGGTCTTAAAATCGGCAATCCTATTTTGCCCGGCAGTTTCAAGGCTACAAAAAGATAGTACTATAAAAAATGAAGCGATGAATCGAGTCAAGAATGAAAATTTTGTCGATGATTTTTCTGAATTTCTAAAGGCAAAAGTGTGAACTTTTTATAAGCTGAAGATAATTCATGAATATACTTTTGTTAAAAACCCAAAGTAAAATGCATTGAAATACCAATAATAAGAATCTGTTTGTTCTAAAATATCAGAATTAAACAATCAGGTGAATTTGAATAGGAGATGTATTCCATTAACACATTTATCTGAATACCCAATACACCCGCAATCATGCTTCATTGCACCCTTGTGGCTCTTGAGTTTAATTTTCCAATACTTTGTTTTAGTTTATTTTTAGCTGCTTCTACTGCATTAGCCGTTTCGATTCTTCCTGCTGCAAAAAGAATTTCTATTAATTTATTTAATTCATTTTCTAAAGGCGCGGTAAGAACAAACTCGCCCATTGCGGATAGAAGTCGCATTATAATATCTTCCGCTCTTAATTTGTTTTGGGGATTTAGCTGGCAAAAAGCAGTTGTAAAAGCGTGCAGGATTTCAATAAAATTCTGATGCTGCATAGACTCAGATGCGGCAACCGTTAATGTAGTAAAGCCATCCATCAACCTGGGAACCACATTATCTTCATAGACAATTGGATATACATTTTTATCGGGCTCAACATTTATATCCGACCAACGTAATAATAAATTACAAAAGGTGCGAATAGTGATAACACCCGGCGCGGGATTTGATTTAGCCGTGGATATGGAAGTCCATCCAATTGTTTCCATTTCTACAATTCCGCCAAATGGGTCGCTGCCTATGTCATTCTTTTTCTCAATTTTAATGGACTTACTTACCACATTACCTACAGTCTCACCATCTGAAAAATTCTCTGATGTTACAAAAGCTATTACATCTTTATAAGTAACATATTCGCCTATTGACACCTTTAAAACAACCTCCACCTCCGCTTTTGCTTTTTTAGTCGCTTCGTATATTCTGTCTACGTTTATATGGGTTATATAACCGTGCTCCTTTATTTCTATAGTGGTCTTGCAAGGACCTTTATAGATTGCGTCACGACGGGTTTTCCTCACCATAAGTAATTGCTTTTTTCTTGCTTTTACCGTGAGATCATAAATACTGTTAATGATTGTCACCGGGCGCATATCGTTGATCGTAGTGTATATAAGAATGATCAGTAGAAATAGTGCCACCGCAATAAATACCATTGCAAGTGATGCACTAAACACAGGGCTAAAGTTGTTGTTTACTGTGGCAAGAACTATGAGGGAATACAGCGAAAGCCCTATGAAAAATCCAAAATAAGTTTGGTTGTGACGGCTTCGCAAAAACTGGTCGAAGACTTCAGTACTCATTGCTGAAGCAGTCTGCTGCACAACTATAAGAAGCAATGTAACCGAAAGCGAACTTACTGTAATGATGCTGCCGGCAATAGTTTCCATCAGTGCGCTGGTGGCTTTCGGATCATTAAAAATAGTCTTCTTTAAAAAATCCTTCAGTCCATTCAGCCACACAAAGTTTTCATGATCTATATAATTGCCAACCACACTTACTAACAAAAAGCCGACGATTATAAAAGTGGGTACTTTTAAAAATTCGCGGAATGATTGCCGGATACTCTGCCATAATTTATAAATGTGCGAGTTGTTCGCCTCTTTAATTATCACATTCTTTATTTTGGAATCATCCATAGTTCGTAATTGATCATTGCTAAACAAATTATTCAAAGATAAAGTTCATGTAAAAATATGTAAAGCCTCTCAGCATCCGGATTGCAGTGGCTATCCCTTTTTTCTCAGGACTTCTTTGCTAAGCCAAAAAAGTTAATAGCGTAGAGCCGGAATCCAAGCTGAAGGAATTTACCCAAGTTGACCGCCCCTCATTCAGCAAAGCTTATGATGTCATACCTAAAAATTTCCCTAAATAGACAATAATCCTGTTTATACTATTTTGTACAAACAAGCGGATGGGTTATCTTTGCGGCGAAAGAAAATCAATGAAGAAGATATGGACGAAGAGTTAAAAATGCTTGAAGAGACGGTTTCTAAAGAGTATGAATACGGATTTGTTACTGATATTGAAACGGATGTAATAGGTAAAGGGATCAACGAGGATGTGATTCACCTGATATCATCCAAGAAGAATGAGCCGGAATGGATGCTGGAATGGCGCCTGAAAGCTTATCACCAATGGCTGAAGATGGAAGAACCTACGTGGCCCAACGTAACTTACCCTAAGATCAATTACCAGGACATTATATATTATGCCGCACCCAAAAAGACTCCCAAACTGGGCAGCCTGGATGAAGTGGATCCTGAATTGTTAAAGACTTTTGAGAAACTCGGTATCTCGCTCAACGAACAAAAAAGATTAAGTGGTGTAGCCGTAGATGTGGTAATGGATAGTGTGTCGGTGGCTACCTCTTTTAAAGAACAGCTTTCTGAAGTGGGCATTATCTTTTGCTCCATCAGCGAGGCGATTCAGAAGCACCCGGATTTAGTGAGAAAACATATGGGTTCTGTAGTGCCCATGTCGGATAATTATTTTGCTGCGCTTAACTCGGCAGTTTTTACAGATGGTTCATTTTGCTACATTCCTAAAGGAGTGCGCTGCCCGATGGAATTGTCTACTTACTTCCGCATCAACCAGGAAAATTCCGGCCAGTTTGAACGTACACTGATCATAGCTGAAGAAGGTTCTTACGTAAGCTACCTTGAAGGATGCACGGCACCAAAGCGCGATGCTAATCAATTACATGCTGCCATAGTAGAACTAAAGGCGATGGCTCATGCTGAAATAAAATATTCTACTGTACAGAACTGGTATCCCGGCGATGAATATGGCAAGGGGGGTATTTATAATTTTGTAACGAAGCGCGGTATTTGCATGGGTGACTTTGCAAAAATTTCCTGGACTCAGGTAGAGACTGGCGCCGCCATTACCTGGAAATATCCAAGCGTAATTTTAAAAGGCGACAATACGATCGGTGAATTTTATTCTGTTGCGCTCACTAATAATTATCAGCAGGCTGATACGGGTACGAAGATGATTCACCTCGGAAAAAATACTAAAAGCCGTATTGTTTCCAAAGGTATTTCTGCCGGTAAAAGTCAGAACAGTTATCGTGGCCTTGTACGTGCAGCCAAGGGCGCACTGAATGCACGGAATTATTCTCAATGCGATTCATTGCTCCTGGGTGATAAATGTGGTGCACATACATTTCCTTATATAGAATCAAAAAATAAAACAGCGATCATAGAACATGAAGCAACGACTTCTAAAATAGGTGAAGACCAATTGTTTTATTGTCAGCAAAGAGGCATAGATGCAGAAACTGCTGTTGCATTGATCGTAACAGGATTTGCCAAGGAAGTGATGAACCAGTTGCCGATGGAGTTTGCGGTGGAAGCGCAGAAGTTGTTGGCGGTGAGTTTGGAGGGAAGCGTTGGTTAATTATGAATTATGAATGATGAATTATGAATAAGGAACTGTGTTGTGTGTTGAATGAGAGTGAGCACATTTGAATTGGAGATGTGACTTCCCCCTCTCCTTGCGAGAGAGCCTGTCCCGATTTTTCGGGAGACGGGTGAGGTTTTTAGAAGGCTCATGAGGTTTAAGAGGAATATGAAATTGCAGATGTCTTCCCCCTTCTCCTTCGGGG
>JBDTXP010000217.1:0-4058 GCA_040006135.1 Ginsengibacter sp.
GAAAAATACCAGACATTACTCGGCGTAACTGGAAGTGGCAAGACTTTTACTATGGCCAATGTAATTCAAAATGTACAGCGGCCAACGCTTGTGCTAACTCATAATAAAACGCTGGTGGCACAACTCTACGGCGAGTTCAGGCAGTTTTTTCCCGATAATTCTGTTGGATATTTTGTGAGTTATTATGACTATTATCAGCCGGAAGCTTATATGCCAGTGAGTGATACTTATATTGAAAAAGATTTAAGCATTAATGAAGAATTAGATAAGTTAAGACTCGCCGCTACTTCACAATTACTTACGGGCCGCAGGGATATTATTGTTGTGGCTAGTGTGAGTTGTATTTATGGAATTGGAAACCCTAAAGATTTTGCCGAAGGCGTAGTGCGAATTGAGGAAGGGCAAACTATCAGCAGACAGGGATTTTTGCATTCACTAGTGAACAGTTTGTATTCAAGAACCCAGGGAGATTTTGCAAGAGGCACATTTAGAGTAAAGGGTGATACGGTTGATATCAATCTTCCTTATGCGGATAACGGATATCGCATTACATTCTTTGGTGATGAAATAGAAAGTATCGAAACACTGGAATTAAGTTCAGGAAAAAGAATTGCAAAAGTTGCGAACGCAGCAATTTTTCCTGCTAATTTATACATTGCGCCCAAAGATAAATTGCAACAGATTTTGTACGAGATACAAGATGAAGCTGCTGCGCAAACAGAATATTTTAAAGAAACAGGAAAATATATTGAGGCACAAAGAATTTCCGAGCGCGTAAATTATGATGTGGAAATGATACGCGAACTGGGCTACTGCAATGGTGTAGAAAATTATTCAAGATTCTTTGATCGTAGGGAACCAGGCACAAGGCCCTTCTGTTTACTGGATTATTTCCCAAATGATTTTTTATGCATCATTGATGAAAGCCATCAAACTATTCCACAGGTAAGTGGCATGTATGGTGGTGACCGTTCCCGTAAATTAATTTTAGTAGACTATGGTTTTCGTTTACCATCCGCATTAGATAATCGTCCGCTAAATTTTAATGAGTTTGAAAGTATGCTCAATCAAACAGTATACGTAAGCGCGACTCCTGGTGATTATGAATTGGATAAAACCGGTGGTATCGTTGTAGAACAAGTGGTAAGGCCAACAGGATTATTAGATCCTCCAATTGAAATTCGTCCGTCAATAAATCAAATTGATGACCTGCTCGATGAAATTGATAAACGTGTAATAAAAGGTGACCGTGTATTAGTGACTACCCTGACTAAACGCATGGCAGAAGAGATGGATAAATATTTACACCGTATAAATATTAAATCAAAATACATCCACAGTGAGGTGCACACGCTGGATCGCATAGAAATATTAAGGCAGCTTAGACTTGGAGAAATAGATGTATTGGTAGGTGTAAACCTTTTACGTGAAGGTTTGGATCTACCGGAAGTATCACTCGTAGCTATTTTAGATGCAGATAAAGAAGGATTCTTGCGTAATGAAAGATCACTCACTCAAACTGCAGGAAGAGCTGCGCGCAATGTAGATGGGCTCGTAATTTTTTACGCAGATAAGATGACTGAAAGTATGCAGAAGACCATTGATGAAACAGACAGGAGAAGAGAAAAACAGGTTGCCTATAATATTGAACATGGAATCACACCTGTAACGATCACCAAATCTATTGAGCAAATTATGGGACAAACTTCTGTCCTGGATATAAAAGGTACAACAGCTTCACCTTACGCACGTGAAAATAATCCCGGTGCACTAGCTGCAGAAGACCAGGTAGAATATAAAACCATTCCACAATTAGAGAAAGCGATAAAGCAAATAAAACGTATGATGGAGCAGGCTGCTAGAGATATGGATTTTATGGAAGCTGCCAGGTTACGTGATGAGATGTTCAGGATGCAGGGTGAGTTGGATGGGATGAAGTGAGAGAAAACAGTAAAAGAAACAAAATTAAAGTTTGTTTAATGTTATTACATTTACTATTTTTGTTAAAACATTCATTATGGAAACTAATCTTAAAAAAATCGGAAATTCCTTTGGAGTTATTATAAATAAAAAATTACTTGAGGAAGCTGGAATTAGTAATACTACCAATATCACAATCGAAGCCCGGAGAAACACAATTATTATTTCTCCAATTACCAAAAGAAAACCTTTGAACAGGGATTTAAGTTCATGGAGAAAGCAAATCAAAGATGCCATAAAGCAAGGTCAAAAACCAGAAAAAAGTGTTTGGGGAAATAAACTTACCGAACAAGAAGAAAAAGAATGGACATGGTAAAGTCTATTAAGCAATATGATGTTTGGATAGTAGAATTTGATCCATCGCTTGGTTCGGAAATTAAAAAATCGAGGCCAGCAGTTGTAATATCAAATAATATTATCAATGATCTTTATGCTACAGTGATTGTGGCTCCTCTTACAAGTACTCTTAGAAATTATCCTTCCCGGATAGATACGGATTTTGGAGATAAGGGCGGCCAAATTGCTGTTGATCAATTAAAATGTTTTGATAAATCCCGATTAAGAAAAAAGATAGGTACTATTTCCAAAACAGAAAGGACTGATCTTCTTGAAATGCTGACATTTATTTTTCAACCAGAAAAATAATACAGCCAAATATTACAGTTATTGATAATCAATATTTTACTTTTTTACCCAAAATATCACCCTGCCCATCCTTCCCTATCCAAACTCCTGTATTGAATAGCTTCCGCTAAATGTTCCGGTTTTATTTCTTCACTATTTGCCAGGTCTGCAATAGTTCGACTTACTTTTAAAATACGATCATACGCGCGCGCTGAAAGATTCAATCTTTCCATTGCGACTTTTAATAAATTGGCACCAGCAGTGGATATCACACATATTTCTTTGAGCATCTTGCTGCTCATTTGTGCATTGCAATAAACACCTTCATTATCTTTATACCGCACCTCCTGTTTATCTCTTGCCTTGATCACACGCTTACGAACGCTTTCACTTTTCTCAAATTCCTGTGTAGATGAAAGCTCGGAAAATGCAACGGGAGTTACTTCTACGTGAAGATCTATTCTGTCTAACAATGGTCCTGATATCTTATTTAAATATTTTTGAACAGCACCGGGTGGACAACTACATTCTTTTTCAGGATGATTATAATACCCACATGGACACGGGTTCATGGAAGCGATCAGCATAAAGCTGGAAGGAAAATCCAATGCCACTTTCGCACGCGAAATGGTCACTTTTCTTTCCTCCATTGGCTGGCGCATTACTTCTAAAACGGTGCGCTTAAATTCCGGTAATTCATCTAAAAACAAAACGCCATTATGCGCTAATGAAATTTCGCCTGGCTGAGGCATTCCACCGCCGCCTACTAAAGCCACATCCGAAATAGTGTGATGAGGTGAGCGAAACGGTCTCTTGGAAACAAGTGTTGCATTTTCAGGAAGCTTGCCCGCTACACTATGGATTTTAGTTGTCTCTAATGCTTCCTGCAAACTCAATGGCGGAAGAATAGTTGGCAAACGCTTTGCCAGCATAGTTTTACCTGCACCCGGCGGTCCGATCAAAATTGCATTATGCCCACCCGCAGCTGCAATCTCCAAAGCTCTCTTAATATTTTCCTGGCCTTTCACATCACAAAAATCAATATCAAAATCACTTTGCGCATTTGCAAATTCTTCGCGTGTATTCACCAGTGTTGGTTGAATAGAATTTTCATCAATAAAGAAATCAATTACTTCATTGATATGCCCTACACCATACACATTCAGGTTATTTACCATCGCCGCTTCACGCGCATTTTCTTTGGGAAGAATTAGGCCTTTAAATTTTTCCTTTCTTGCCTGTATCGCGATTGGCAATGCACCTTTGATAGGACGTACTGCACCATCAAGACTCAGCTCTCCCATAATTACGTAATCAGTTAATTTTTCAGCATTTTCCAATTGCTCACTTGCGCCCAATGTGGCCATAGCAATGGGTAGGTCAAACGCAGTCCCGCTCTTTTTAATATCAGCAGGCGCTAAGTTTACCACCACTTTTATTCTTGGAAAATGATA
>JBDTXP010000218.1:0-4010 GCA_040006135.1 Ginsengibacter sp.
CGGTGCGCAATTACGATCGAGGTGCGGCCATTTATGAGTTTGTCAATTGCCTGCTGTATCAATACTTCACTTTCACTGTCAATTGAGGAGGTAGCTTCATCCAAAATAAGAATGGATGGATCGTACAATAGCGCGCGGATAAATGATAATAACTGTCGCTGGCCCAATGACAATGTAGCACCACGTTCCATCACATCATAATCATAACCACCGGGTAATTGCATAATGAAATCATGAACGCCGATCATTTTTGCAGCAGCGATGGCTTCTTCCTTATTTATAGTTGGATTGCGTAGTGTAATATTATCAAGGATAGAACCACTAAATAAAAAAACATCCTGTAACACCACCGCTATCTGTCGCCTAAGAAAATAAAGATCATAATCTTTAATGTCGAGTCCATCAATTTTGATACTGCCCTTACTCACCTCGTACAGCCGGTTGAGCAAACTGATAATAGAAGTTTTGCCACTACCTGTGTGACCTACGATGGCAAGTGTTTCGCCTGGCTCTATTTTAAAAGTAACATCTTTGAGTACATAGTTTTCATCATTGTATGCAAACCAGACCCTATCAAAATCTACTTTTCCTTTTATTTCAACTTTAGATATTCCATTGGTAGTATTATGCGCAACATCTTCATTATCCAAGACTTTAAAAACCCTTTCACTGGCTACCATGCCCATTTGCAGTACATTAAATTTATCTGCGATCATCCTTAAAGGCCTGAACAAAAGATTCAGGTACATAATAAAAGCAATAATAACACCGGCATTGAAAGCATAATTGCCACCCCACCAAACTAAAAGGCCAATACTTACTGCAAGCACGATTTCTACGAGTGGAAAAAAAACTGAGTAAGCAAAAATGGCCTGGATATTCGCATCACGATGTTGGTGGTTTATTTTTTTAAATTTTTCAAATTCTTTTTTCTCAACAGCAAATGCCTGCACTACGCTCATACCTGTGATGTGTTCCTGAACGAATGCATTTAAAGAAGCGACCGCATTTCTCACTTTAATAAAAGATTTATTTACACTCTCTTTAAAAAAGTAAGTGGCAATTATGAGGATAGGAAAAGGCGCAAGGCTTATAAGAGATAATTGCCAATCTACTCCAAACATAAAAAGCAGAATAGAAACAATTGATAACAGGTCAGAAATAATCGGGATAAGACCATTAGAAAAAATATCATTGACTGATTCAATATCATTAATAGTCCTGGTTGTCAAAGTTCCAATAGGTGTTTTATCAAACTGGCGAAGATTTAAATTCAATACTTTTTTATAAACTGTCACGCGCAGATCTTTCACTACAGTTTGTCCTATCCAGGAAGTAATGAAGCCAAAATAAAACCTTAATGCAGTTTCCACGAGTAGCATACCCACTTGAATAATGGTGATCAGGATAAGCCAATACATGTCTTTGTCCTTAATAAAATGATTGACCGTGTATTGAATAAAGTAAGGGCGAAGTGGAGATAGTATTGCCAGTAAAATACTGAGGAATATAGAGAGGTAGATTTTTCTAGTATACGGTTTTGCGAAGGCGAACACCTTTCTTAAAACTCCAAAATCAAGCAATCTTTTTTTCTCCTTCCTTCCAGGCATCGTACAAAATTAAAGCAAAATAGATTGGAGTTATGGATTTGAGATATTAGATAAGTAAAGGGCAAAAAAACTGCATTCCTATTAATATCCTGATTTTAATACTCCATAACCTTACTACTAATTTATTCCTCACCATCGCCGCCATCCTTATTAAAGGCTTTTATAAATAGTGCACCAAGGTTTTTTTGCGGAGGAATATAATCTTCAAAAGTTTCGCGAACATCTTTTGGCGCCTTATTAAAAGAGGAAGTAAGTGATGCCCACATTTGTCTCCAGTCAATGTTGCTGCCAGTTTGAAAGGCGTTGTCGAGTGCTTCTATGATTGGTTTATTTACGTTTTTTGTACCTGTTTGTTTCGTGGAAATAATATGAGCTTCGGGTGCATATTTTAAAATAGTCTTTAAATTTTGATATCCGCCACAAGAGCCTAGCATAATAATCTTTGCATTTTCCGGGAGTTGCTCTATTGTATATGGTAAATGGTAACTATGTCCACGATGAATTACCACAGCAGGTTTAAGGCCCTTACCATCAAGATATTCAATAAGGTCTTTCTGTGCTTTAGCATCTTTATCCGTCTCATTATCTAAAGGAAGGTTTGCGAATATGATTACCGGCTTACCTCGGGTAGACCTTATTTCTATCCATTCACTTTTTTGTGTAATTACCCAGTCACTTTTCGGGAAACTGGTGAGATAACTTGCAAATGATTCTTTGCCATCTTTATCACCGTAAAAGAAAACTTGTTCTATTACACGACCACTATCGTCAGTCAGATAATTATTAGCCATTGTGTAAATAGGTGGAATTCCTATTTCTTTTGAAAGGTCGACGCCATTTTTAGGATCTGCCGAAAGAAAGATCATTTTTAAGAGCCCATAAATTTTCTTGCCTCGTTCGTTATTTTCTTTGGTGCAGCGTTGTTCATTCCATTCCACGTTTGCTAACATTGATCTTTGGAGATCTGCATTGGTAATACTTCCATAACTATCGGCAACATCTACTGCATCTTCGAGTGAGCCTGACGTTTCTAATCGTGCTACAAATGCCTGCATTAATTTCTCAGAATTTCCAGGCATTGTTTTCAAAAATTCATCAAGCTTATTATAGCCTGCCGCCATTTTTATAAATTTTTTAAACTTGTCAAAGTTTACAGAAATAAGCAATGAATCACCATGAGGTACCGGTCCCATTTTTTGCATCATGCGGTCAAAACTATATTTGTAACTGGAAGTATAAATATCATTTTCTCCCAGCACCATCATATAATAAAGATCGCGTGCATCCAATGGTTCCAGCGCTCTGAAGCGGATCGGATTAGGACTTTCGTGCAGCTCATTAATAGGGTTTATAAAATGTTGTATTGCTTTTTGCTGAAGCATTGACACAAGGCCATTTGAACCCAGCATTGCAATAGGGGTATCACCCCTTACTAATCTTGAATAATAATCAACTTCGGTCTTCACAAGTAGTTTGTAATACCCTACACTATCGTAACTTTTTTCTGTGTTACCAGCTACTTTGCCTATACTTTCAAGTGTTTGTTTGCCACTAATAAGATCATCTAAAAAAGGAAAATAAAATAAGGCGCGATTTTGATTGCTCAATTGCACCACTGTTTTTATTCGATTGTCATCTATGCGACGCAACAACTTTCCCTGGGGGCTATTGGTTGATTGAGCGTATGAATATAATTGACTCGGATTATTATTGAATGCCTGAATTACGAGGGTATCAGCAAATGGTTGGTCAACATATGGAGCCAGGTTAAACAAGATCTGGTCAGGATGAAGTTGGCAAAACTTTCTAAATAATATTATTTTGCTTTCAGCATATCCGGGATTTTCATTGAATATTGTGGCAAGTATTACTCCTACCTCATAGGGTGAATTTCTAATATAAGGTGCGATGCTTTTGTTTTTTAGGTTAGCATTCATCACATCCGAAAAATTATCTACAAGGGCAGGAGCTAAAGAGGGTGAAATTTTATGTGAACGCCAGCCATTGTTAAAATCTTTAAGCATATACTCAACATAGCGCAAATAACGAACTTTGTTTTGGCTACTGCTAAGCAGTGTATCTTTTTCAATATCATTTCTTAACACATTGACCCTCCTGATAAGTGCATCCGTTACCTGGAGATTTACTTCCTGGTTAGAGCCAACTTTCAACAGGCCATCCTGTTTCCCATCCATTTTATCTGCTCTTCTCTGCTCAGCTATAATTTTGTCATGAAATAACCGGCGCTCAATAGGAATATTTGTAGTATCGTTGAAACCATAGGAAAGCAACGGCAAAAGAAAACACAGGAAGAATGTAAATTTTAAAATTCGCATGCAACAATATAGGTATTTTACAGAAGCATATTTGTTTTCAATGGTTGCAAAGGTACATAGCTAT
>JBDTXP010000219.1:0-3988 GCA_040006135.1 Ginsengibacter sp.
CGATATGCTACAAATGCATCGTGTATTTCAGAAAAAAACAAAAGTTTGTCTCTTGAGATTTTGAAATAGTCAATTGAGGAATTACCATATTGTTCCAGCAAAGTTTTTGCTCTCTCCCTGCTGTAATTTGTTACCGCATCAATCTTTACAAAAGGTTTAATTATCGTAAACAAAAGAAAGCCCCAACTTAGGAAAGCAAGCGAATGGACGATTAAAATAAACTGGTGACCAAATGGCGTAAGCGGATGAAGAGAATCATTGCCCCCCAAAAAGAATATTTGTACCGTATACAGCAGCGATTGTTCCCCATTAAAGTCAATGCCAAAATGTTTTTTATCAATAAAATAAAAACCAATAAATCCAAAGATCATGACTGATAAAAAAACAATCAATACTGAGAAGATTCCAAGTCTTATCCACCTCACACTGCTGCGGATACGGTATTGACTTTGACTCAATATTAATAAAATAATGATAATCCCCGCAAAGGTTGCTTCTTCATAATCCAGGGCCTTGGTGAGGTTGCCCAGAAGGGAAAATATGGAAAGTAACAATGCTATACGCCATGCGTTTTTTAGCCCCTTGAGCATAAAAGCTGAAGTAATTAATAAGGCCAGCCCTGTAAATAACACCAAAACGTTGGAAGCATTAATAGCTTCTAATGGAATAAACTCCCTGATAAGTTTGAGTCGCAAATGTATAGGTGGTGTTACTACTGAGATGATATTTAAAAGGCCCTGGGTAAAAATGAGTAATGCCGGTACGATCCTTATAAATAGATGCCTGCCTCTCCATGCAAAAGCCAATACTCCATATATCATGGGAAGCCAGAATTCAAACACACGATATAAAATGGTAACAGATAAAGCCTGGAGGGTGGAATATCCGGATGACTCCAAAATGTAAACAATGGAAATTTCTATTGCTCCCAATCCCCGTAAAAATGGAGAAGAGATCATTAATAGAACTGAAACGATATACGCAATGGCTGCTACCGATAAAGAAGCAGGAACTCCCAGTGCCAGCATAGCGATGTAAAGATGAAATATACCTGTAAACTCTACGCCTGTAGAAAACAAAACCGCTCCTGAATATTTTTTGAAATTTACGTTAGCAGCAAAAAGTTCGTCCATTAACAGTCCGGCGCGTGGAAACTTTTTTACGGTAACCATGTATATTTTCCCTTTCTGCCTCAATGATTTTACCATCCATATTATTCCAAATAAAAGTATTGCAACCAATAAAAGTCCTATCCAGGCATCACTTGTATGTTTATTCCCCGAAAAGGCAAACAGGATAACCACAGGAAAGCCCACAAAAAAAACTGTAAGTAAACTTGCAAAACCAAACAAGCCACTTGCCTGGTTAATTTGTGTTTTTTTGAAATCTCTTTTTCTTAATTGCGAAGGAGTATATGCCAGGGAGCTTATTCCACCTGCCGGTAAAAAAATGCTTAGAAAATTTCGTTTTAAATATAATTCTATAGAATCAAGCCATTTTAATGAAAGACCAATGGCAGCAAAGCTGCCGACATAAATTCCACTTTGAAAAAAAATATATATAAAGGACACCAAGAGGCCTGAAATAAGCCAGAATGGGTTTGCATTTTCCAGATTTGGGATTATCTGCAATAGCTCTCGTCGCTCGCTTCTAAAAAAAAAGAAAGCAAGCAATATCATTAAAGCTGCAAGTATTTCCTTCCAATGAGAAATGGGAGAGAAAGATTGTATTTTCTTATAAAATAAAGGTAATGTCAGAGAGTTTTTTGTGTAAAGATAATTTAATTGAAAGGGGCTGGATAAATGAGAAACTAAAGCCAGGAATAATATTCAGATCAGAATTAGAAATCAATACAAAAGCGTTATTCTTTAACTATCTTATTTCTTCATAAAAACCGGGAGTTCATTCAAAGCCACTTTGATGTGATAGGATTTGCCGCCTTTCCATTTTTTATTTTGATAATACCAATCACCGGGAGGTAAGACTACAGTCCGTTCTTCGTTTACAGTAACTACAGGTGCGACTAACATTTCATCTCCCATCATAAACTGATCTTTAATAGATTCATATCCTTTGTGCGGATAATTATATGCCAACGGCCGCAAAGCTGGTTCACCCGTTTGTGCTGCTTTACGCATCACTTTCATAATGTAAAGAATGTTGTCCTCGCGTATTTTCACCGCTTCATTTACTGCCTGCAAATGTGCTGAATCAAGAATACGCCATGGCGCTACTGAAAATTGCATCATTGGCATCAGGGCATGTACCTGTGCAGATCGGACGATCAGCTTTTGATCGATTTTACTTCCGGGAAGAAAGGATGTAAAAATGCCGCCGCCAATCATGTCAGGACAGGTAAAAGTGTAACCCAATAACTGCTGCACAAAGGTATTGGGGATGAGGGTTTGCAAATCGCTCCAGGTATGGTCTTTATCAGCTAACCGCTCTACCAGCGGCTCACCTCCCATCTTCCACATGGCCCGGTACTCATTGAGCGGGAAAGCCAGGCCAATTTTTGCCCATTCGGTGCATTGGTCATTTGGAGAAACTTTTTTGTAGGAAATCAGGTTTTTATTATCGTAGAAATAAGGGTCGCCTGCATCTAATTTAAAACCATCTACTCCATATTCTTTTTGCAGAAAATGAAGTTTATCCATCAGCCATTGTTTCGCGCCGGGATTGGTTAAATCAAGACAAGCGGAATAGCCATTCCACCAATTAATCAGCAAAGGCTTTTTGGCATCTTTCCATTCTTTATTTTCATCACCTTCATTATCAAGCAGCAAATATTTTTCAGCTAATAATTCCCTGAACTCTTTGCTATCGGGTGTAATAAAGGGACAAATCCACACCATTACTTTAAAGCCTTGCTGATGCAATTTGACAATCGTTTCTTTAGCATCCGGAAATTTTGCCTTATCAAAATCAAGTTCGCCATAGTAATTACTCCAGTTATCATCAATCATCAACACACCCGCAGGCCAGCCATTTTGCAATACTTTATCGGCATAGTTTAAAACATCTTTTTGGTTAGGATTGTACTGTAATTCAATCCACAAATTGTATTGTGGAGATGTTACCAATAACGAATCCGGCCAGTGCCCTGAAGATGGGAAAAAATGCGTTGACGCATATTGATAGGCGGATTTCAGGTTGCTACCTGCTGTTCCTGTTTGTATTTTTTTACCAGAGGAAGTCGTCACATGCAGGCTATCTCTCTGAAAGGAAACCCGAAAGGGTTCGTCACACCATATCCACCGACCTTGATTGGAGATCAGCAATGGTGCACTTTGGTTATTGGACCGGTCACCATACAGGTTAAATGAAAATGTAGTTGCCTTATTAAATGGCATCTGATATCCATATTGTACAGCACCACCCCACCAATGCTCATTAGCTAGCAGCGGAAAATCTATAGATGAATCTGTTGCCTGTGCAAAGCCAGTTGGAGCTGTAGTTAAGAAGACGAGGCAAAGCAGTAAACAATATTTCATCATTTTTGTTTGATGGGAGTTTGGTGAATAAATTTTTCAATGAAGACTTTTCATTAAGACTGGTGCACGAATCTCTTTTTTTGAAGGCAAGATAGAAAATTAGTTTGCTAGTTGGCCAATCAGGCCATCCTGAAAATAATTTCCTATCTATTTTTTTACTTCATATTCCAGATCCTTACTATCATAGCTCCATTTTTCTTTTTCAAACAATTTGAATTGATAGGGCATCTTTTTTAAGAAATCCTGCCAGCTTTTATTTTCAGAGCCCGACCATGTTATTTCAGAAAGCGCCAGCAGGCGGGGCAACAACATGTATTGCAAATAATCATTGGTCTTAAAAAACTCTGTCCATATTGCGCCTTCTGCACCAAGAATATATTTTCCATCAGCACTATTCAATTCGATGGGTATCGGATTATATTCAAAAACCTTTTGCAATGTATTGATGCTCCATTTTGCAGCTAAAGGCTCTGTTTTTGGATCACCCTGGTATC
>JBDTXP010000220.1:0-3968 GCA_040006135.1 Ginsengibacter sp.
AATGGAGAAAATAAATTCCCTGAAGTTTTAAAGGTTTTAAAATCTGCTAAAAACCATATTCATATTGAGTATTATATTTTTGAAGATGATGAAATAGGCCGTGCTATTGAAACTATACTGATAGAAAAAGCTAAAGAAGGTGTGATGGTCAGGTTTATTTATGATGACTTTGGGTCCAGTTCTATTCGAAAAAAATTGGTTCCGCGCCTGAAGGCTAATGCAGTTCAGGCTTTTCCTTTCTTAAAAGTTTATTTCATTGCATTTGCTAACCGGCTCAATTATCGCAATCATCGTAAAATAATTGTCGTAGATGGAAGTACAGCCTTTGTTGGCGGTATTAATGTAAGTGATAAATATATAAACCACCCGGGGAACAAGAAACTTTTCTGGCGGGATACGCACATGCGCATTGATGGTCCCGGTGTACATTATCTGCAATATCTTTTTTTCTGTGATTGGAATTTTTGCTCCAAAGAAACCATTTTACCTGATGAATTTACTTTCCCCCGGGACAATAAATTATTTACCTCAGAAAATAAAATTGTTCAAATAGCTGCCAGTGGCCCGGACTCAGAAAGGCCAACGATCTTGTTTTCAATAATACAGGCCATTAACCTGGCAACAAAAGAAATTCTTATTACCAGTCCATATTTTATACCGGGAGAAAGTTTGTCAGATGCACTTGTTATTGCATCACTTAGTGGAGTATCCGTCAAGCTATTAGTTCCCGGAATTTCGGACTCCGTCCTCGTAAATTTTGCTGCAAGATCTTATTATAACGAATTACTTAAAGCGGGAGTGGAAATTTACCAATATCAAAAAGGTTTTGTTCATGCCAAAACATTTGTTTCCGATAATTCAATTGCCATGATAGGTACGGCTAATATGGATTTTCGCAGCTTTGATCTGAATTTTGAAGTTAACGCAATTGTTTATGATCAGGAAATAGCCAACCAATTAAGTGGCATCTTTTATGAAGATATAAAGTATGCTGAAAAATTAGATGCAGTAGCATGGAACAACCGGCCACGATTAAAGAGGTTATTTGAAAAAACCGCCAGGCTTGTATCACCGCTTTTGTAGACAATCCAATAAAAAAATAATAGAAATATTAGTAGATATCGCCAGTACCATCCCGTACTTTGCGACCCTATTTCTGAATGGGTAAGTGGTCAAACACTTTTTGTAAATGGTGGTGGCGAGCAAACACTTGACTAATTACCAAGATTTACGTTAACCCCTACTCTTTGTTTTTTTAATTATAACAGAGAAAATGTACTGATATTTGTGAATTAAAATTTAAAATGCTCAACCGGCGGAAATTTATTCAATTATCATCTCTTAGTATTCCTGCATTTTCTCTAAAAAACACTTTATCTAACGACAATCTACAAACGAAGCCAATTGTGGTTTCCACATGGGACAGTGGGAAACCCGTAAATACTGAAGCCTGGAAAACACTATCCAAAAATGGGCGGGCATTGGATGCAGTAGAAGCCGGTGCACGATATATTGAAGACACGATCAATTGTTGCGTAGGTCTTGGTGGATATCCCGATCGTGATGGAATAGTTACACTGGATGCATGCATAATGGATGAGCATGCTAACTGCGGTTCTGTTGGAGCAATAGAACGCATAAAGCATCCCATTTCTGTTGCAAGAAAAATTATGGAAACTACTCCTCACATCATGCTTGCAGGAGAAGGTGCACAAAAGTTCGCGCTGGAAAATGGTTTTGAGCTGGCTTCAAAAGACCTTTCATCAGATGCAAAGAATGAATATAATAAATGGCTTCTAAAAAGTGATTATCACCCGGAAATAAATATTGAAAATAAAAAACATAACGGCCCATTCGCGCCTAACTTTTTTGATGATGGTTCTCCGAACCATGACACCATGGGACTCGTAGCTTTAGACGCTAAAGGAAATATGAGCGGCGCTGTCACGACAAGCGGTATGGCTTTTAAAATACATGGCCGAGTTGGTGATTCGCCGATTATCGGTGCGGGATTATTTGTTGATAATGAAGTAGGAGCTGCTACCTCCAGTGGTGTGGGTGAAGAGGTGATGAGAATATGCGGGACACACGTAGTAGTAGAAATGATGCGCCAGGGTTTCTCACCGGAAATGGCCTGCCGTAAAGCGATAGAGCGAATCATCAAGCGTGATCCGGCAAAGGCGAAAACGCTGCAAGTTGGTTTTTTGGCACTAAATAAAAAAGGAGTCTATGGCGCTTATTCCATTCAGAAGGGATTTGTTTTTTCTGTGAAAAGTGATAAGGAGGAATGCATTATTCCTTCAAAATATTTATTTAAGTGATATCAACTTGAATGTTTATAAATAAACAAATGTTTTCGTAACGATAGTTCCATCTGTATAAGTTTCCTTTATTACTGTCAAACGATTATTACTATCGAAAGTGTAGGTTGCAGTGTAAGATGCATCAACAGTTCCGCCACTTGTAAGCGTATAGGTTTGTATTAAATTCTTACCTGTTATAGGTGGTAGCGCAGGAAAAATTATAGGTGTTGTATTTATTTTGTCAGCGTAATAAGTATAAGTTTCCACTTCACCATTCGATCCCTGGCTCTTAATAATATTCCCATTTGCATCGTAGGTAAAATTCAAAACATTAGAAAGCTTCGGGCCAAAATTATATTCATAATCTTTCTGCTGAATAAGCCGCCCGGAAGTATATAAAAATTTTGAGCTAAGAGTATCAAGATTAGTTGTGGTCTGGAAATTACTATCCACTATACCATTTTTTAAATAATAGTTGACAGTGATTTCCACGCTTCCGTTTGTAATTATATTCATCACTACTTTATCTGAAGTGGGATAACTGAATGTAAATTTATTTCCTGGATTAGAAGCAGCCGTTAATCCTGAAATGCGATTACTACCATCATAAGATACATTAAAAGTTTCATTTCCGCTGCCACCAGAAGATGTATAACTTTCAATATAGCTTTTCAATTTCAATGATACTGGAGTACCGCCGCCGGTACTAACTTCTTTTTGACAAGAAAGGATTAAGAGTGACGTACAAAGGCTTAGAATGAAGAAATATGTTTTGTTCAAGGGTTAGGTTTTATGATTATTAATGGAAATTATAACGAAAATTGTTTATTTTTTATTGCTGAATTTAATACAATTATATTCACCTGAGAGGATGTATAAAAATATTTTATTCTTTGTTACTCTAAGCGAGTCTAAGAAATACTTTAAATTTTTTTATGAAAATAGAAATTATTGCATTTAATATTGAAAGTTGCAAAGCCGCGCAGGAAGCGGGTGCACATCGCATTGAACTGTGCGCATCTCCTGGAGAGGGTGGAACAACTCCATCCCACGCATTTATAAAAGCAGCAAGGAAAATTTTAGAAATAGAATTGTATATAATGATACGGCCACGAGGCGGTGATTTTTTATACAGTGAAAATGAATTAAACATCATGCAAAACGATGCAGCATTTTGCAAACAGGTTGGATGCGACGGAATAGTTACCGGAGTGCTCAAAGAAGATGGAACACCAGATATGCAGATCAATGAAAAAATACTCCAGGTAGCATATCCTTTGGAAGCTACTTTCCACCGCGCTTTTGACAGGTGCATAAATCCTTTGGAAAGCCTTGAAACTATTATTCAAACTGGTTTTGAAAGAGTGCTTACTTCCGGGCAGCGGCCAACAGCGATGGATGGCAAAGGCCTGATATCGGATTTAATTAAAGCAAAAGGAAATGATATCATCATCATGCCCGGCTCAGGAATTAATGCAGGAAATATTTTGGAAATTGCACAAGATACCGGCGCCAGGGAATTCCATAGTTCGGCTTCAATTTTAAAAAAGAGCGAAATGAAATATAAAAACGAAATGATGAATGAAGACCTGGCTTTTATAACGGTTAACAAAAAAGAAGTTGAAGAGATGGCAAAAAAATTAGCGGGTATCTAAAACCTCCGGT
>JBDTXP010000221.1:0-3878 GCA_040006135.1 Ginsengibacter sp.
AGCGTATTCGTAATCTGCTTTACATTACTTCCATCAAGATTCATCGTATAAAGATCAAGGTCGCCATTACGCATAGAAGTAAAAACGATTTTATCGCCTTTAGGTGAAATGGTTGCTTCAGCATCATAGCCCGGAGTATGTGTGAGTTGCTTTACTATATGGCCGCTTGTGTCAGCTTTAAAAATATCAAAGCTTTCGTAAATAGGCCAGATGTACCTTTTCATTCTCACTTTATCCGGTACCGGAGGGCAATCTTTGGATCCTAAATGTGTAGAAGCATATAGAATATGTTTGCCATCAGGATAAAAGAAAGCACAGGTAGTGCGGCCGGTGCCGGTGCTTACTAATTTAGGGCTGAATGGCTCGCTTGCACTCTGAGGTACTTTTGCCATCCAAATCTGATCACACATAATTCCTTCCTTAGGTTCGGTACGTTGGTAAACTATATATTTATCATCAAAACTAAAATAGGCCTCTGCATTATCACCACCAAAAGTCAGTTGACGCATGTTTTTAAAATGATGCTCGCCTGGATATTTTATAGTATCAGTAAGCGGCAATTCTTTTTGGGTTATTCTGGTCTCTACTGGTGTGTGGAAGAACAAAAAGCACGCGGCAACGATAAAAAATAATTTAAAATTCATAATAGGTATTTAATCTGCAACATACAGAAAATTAAAAAATAAAGTGTTTCGGATAAAGGAAACATATTCACAAAAAAAACCTGTAAATACGGCTACCTTGAAAAATTAGAGTTCTTCCCGCAGGAAATGTTACAAATAATTATTAGTCGTTAAATTTGTGCATGCTTTCTTTAAAGTGGCTTGTCCTTTTTTTTATTATTACATCGTTCATTTTTTCATGTAAGGAAAATGATTCGACAGATAACTCCACTAAAGTTATCAATCCTATCCGGCAATTACAGGAAGATCTCAAAAATTATCCTGATTCCTTTTCCCTGGCGGAAAATTTAATAGTAGCATATAGAAATAATGGCAATTACGATTCCGCCATTCATCTTACCGATCGTTATATTAAAAAAGATTCAGGAAATGCCTATTTCTGGAATATAAAAGCGACACTTTATTTTGAAAATGAAGACACTGTTCAGGCAATTGCAGCGTTAAAGCAGGCTATTGATATTTACCCGCTTCCGGAATATCTTGTTGCTCTAGGGACTATTTATGCGGAGTTGAAAAATGAACATGCACTGACAATAGCTAATGAATTATTAGGTTCCAATAAAATCGCATCTGGCAAAGACGCTTATTTTATTAAAGGGCTATATTATAATTTTACAGGCCAACCAGCGACCGCGGTTACATATCTCGACAGTTGCCTTAATAATGATTACACTTACATGTATGCCTACCGGGAGAAAGCTATTGCCTTGTATAAAATGGCAAAGTACACAGAAGCGTTGAATGTTCTAAAAAGAGCTGTCACCATTCAAAATAATTATGACGAGGGTTATTATTGGATGGGAAAATGTTATGAGAAATTAAATAAGATTGAAGACGCCCGCCAAAGCTACCAGAACGCCTTGCTTTATGATAAAAATTTTACTGAAGCGCGCGATGCGCTTAATCATCTTCCTAAAAATTAATTATGGCTATTATTGCACCTTCACTACTCGCTGCTGATTTTCTTCATCTAAAAAATGCATGCGACCTTTTAAATGAAAGTGAAGCAGATTGGTTTCACCTGGACGTAATGGATGGAAGATTTGTTCCTAATATCAGTTATGGTATGGCTATCATAAAACAACTCAGGAAAGCTTCTACAAAATTTTTTGATGTGCACCTGATGATCTTAGAACCTGAAAAATATGCCGAAGAATTTAAAGATGCAGGCGCGGATGGCCTTTGTGTGCATCTGGAAGCCTGCCCAAACCTTCATCGCAATATCCAGCAAATAAAATCATTGGGAATGAAAGCGGGAGTAGCGATAAACCCACATTCACCGATTAGTTTATTAGTTGATATAATTAATGATGTTGATTTGGTAAATGTGATGAGCGTAAATCCCGGATTTGGCGGACAATCTTTTATTCCACATTCTTTAGAAAAAATTAAGGACTTAAAGATATTAATTCAGCAAAAAAACTCATCTGCAAAAATTGAAGTTGATGGTGGAGTTTCTTTAAAAAATGCGGCGGCCCTGATTAAAGCTGGTGCTGATGTACTCGTAGCCGGTAATAGTGTATTCGGCTCTGATAATCCCAGAATAACAATCGGCAAATTAAAAGCGCTTTAGGTTATATCTGAATCTTTTGGCTATAGATTAAAGCTCTTCTGCTATTACAAGCTATCATGCATTTGCATTAAAACAGGCGCAGTTTGTTTCAGCCAATTCGTTTGGGTAGTATCCCAAATATAATTTTTTGTAATCGCTTCGTCAACCATATTTCTTGCATAATAAGCCTGCGAAGTAGAGTAAAAACAATTGATCCATTTGGGATCCAGCTTCTTCTCTGATTGTACCGATATACCACCGGCGTACCAATTAAAACATGAAGGCAAATAATTAAAATCAATCTTTTTTGCATCGTCATTTATAAATCCCCGGAAATAATAATTATAAAACAAGATACAATCTTTAAGGCGTTCTTTAATTTGAGTTTGATTTTCCGGCCTCGACGGTTTTTGGGTCCATTTAAAATTCTTCTTTGAAAATGGATGCGTTGTGGCTTCGGGCCAAAAAGTTGAAGTAGGTGAATATGTCAACACAGATACTTCGTTTCTTATCAGTCTTTTTAAAATTAATTTACCGGTATCTAACCGCATAATCTCAAACGAACCCGTTTGTCCATTATCATATTTCACGCTTAGTTTTTTATTTTTTAAAACAAACCGGCCATATTTTATTTCCCCCTTGGGATTTTCTACAATTTCAGAATTGGCAACAAATGAGATCCCGGGTACATATTCACCATAATTATCTTTATAAGATACATCTCCTGTCAGCGGATGTTCCACGTCTTCAAGATTCCAATAGGAATACAATTGTTGAAGCGTATCTTTTTTAATTTTTGAAACAGCTTTAATTAATTCAGCTTTCTTTGCAACCGGTGCAGTACAATTTGCCATGAAGCAGGCAATAAAAATTATGATGAAATTTCTCATATGTCAAAAATAAAAAGATCTACGCACTCACTTCATTTCTTTTTATCTTTTTAAAGATTATCAGACAAAATTGTTATGGCAAAAAATTCGTTAAATGAAATATCCTTAAAAAAAATACAGCTCCGATGACGGTAGCTATACAAAAATATTATCTTCACCCTATGAAACTACTGGCTTTTGTAATCTGTACCTTTCTCGTGTTTACGGCAAGTGCACAAAAAAATCCGGCCTTTGTATCTGGGAAAGTGACTGATGAAAATGATGATCCGCTTCCCGGTGTAAGCGTTATTATTCTTGGAAGTCAATCAGGAATTGTGACAAATGATTCCGGTACTTTTCGTTTAAAAGTGGCAGCAGAAAAAGCATTTGCGCTTGTCTTTACACATGAAGGTTTTCGGGCTGAACAAAAGAATTTTTATTTAAGTAAAGGGGAAGAAGAATCATTGACGGTGATGTTAATACGAAGTGGTAAGGTTCTCCAAAATGTAGTAATCAGCAATGACAATCAGCGCACAGAAACAGGACTCATAAAAATAAATCCAAAAAATTCTATAGCCGTACCATCAGCTACCGGCGGCGTTGAGGGCCTCATAAAGATTTTGGTAGGTAGTAATAATGAACTTACCTCTCAATATTCTGTTCGCGGAGGTAATTATGATGAGAACCTCGTTTACATAAATGATTATGAAATTTATAGGCCATACCTTGTTCAAAATGCGCAACAGGAAGGATTAAGTTTTATTAATCCCGAGC
>JBDTXP010000222.1:0-3876 GCA_040006135.1 Ginsengibacter sp.
GGTTCTCATTTTTAAAACATGAACAGAACATTTTTAATGCAGATAAAAGTTCCCCAGCTTATTTGGCTGTTGTGTTTTGTTTGTGCGTTTCAAAATAATTATGCCCAGGTAAAAGATTCGCTTTCATCGAAAAAAGATTCTATTCATAAAATTGAGAATAGGCCGCGGACGCCAAAAAAAATCGCACATGATAGTACGAATCCGGTAATAAAACAGGCTCAGAAAAGAGATACTCTAAAAAATATAAAAAAAAGAGATACCCTTCTTTCCAATGTCATTATTATTAAAAAAGATACCGTTCGGCGTGATTCAATTTTACCTGCGTTAAATTCCAGCATTACAATTGTTGCAGAAAATGCCGGTGAAAGATTTACAAAGAAAATAAAATATATAAATCTGAAAGATCCTCCTGTTTACTTTCTCAATGAAAAAAGAAATGTTGAGGGAAAAGAATATTTATTTTATTCAATCTTTGTCCTGTTATTATTTCTTGGTTTTTTAAAGACTTTTTACGCGGGATATTTCAATAACCTTTTCCGGGTGTTTTTTAATACTTCACTTCGGCAGAGCCAACTTACTGATCAACTATTACAAGCGAAGCTGCCTTCCTTTTTATTAAATATTTTTTTTATCGTTTCCGGTGGATTTTATTTATGGTTGCTGTTATTATTTTATAAACCACCTCATTACATCGAGAATCATTGGCTTTTTCCAGTGTGTGTCGGTTTAATCACCGTTATTTATCTTATTAAATTTTTGATATTAAAAATTCTTGGCTGGGTAGCCGATGTAGTTCCGGTTGTCAATAATTATATTTTTATCATTTTTCTCATCAACAAGATCATGGGAATTATTCTTGTGCCTTTTATTATCATGATGGCTTTTATGCCGGCAATGTGGATGCATACAGCCGCTTTGGTTTCATTCCTTGTTTTAGGATTATTATTCCTCGCACGATATGCAAAAAGCTACTCCCTAATTGACAGGCAGTTAAAAATGAATCACTTTCACTTTGCCATTTATGCAATAGCAGCTGAAATCATTCCAATGCTACTGATCTTTAAAGCGGCCAAAGATTATATTTTATAGTGTGTTTTATAGCTGTTTTTATAAAAACCATTAACTTTGTGCTATTGCAGAAACTCTATGACAGATATAAGCAGACTAACTTCTGACACTCTTTCCAAAAAAAAAGTAAAAAACATTCTCATCACGCAGGCTAAACCTGAAAATGAGAAGTCGCCTTATTTTGAATTGGCGAAGAAACATCAGGTGAATCTTGAGTTTGAATCATTCATCAGTGTGGTGCCTATTCCATCAAAAGAATTCCGGAAACAAAAAATTGATATTGCTGCTTTTTCAGCAGTGATTTTCACTAGCCGCAATTCGATTGAAAATTTCTTTCGTACCTGTGAAGAAATGCGCATTACTGTTTCGCCGGATACAAAATATTTTTGCATTTCCGAGTCTGTAGCGCTCTATCTGCAAAAATTTACTTTGTACCGAAAGCGTAAAGTATTTTATGGTGATGATGGTACGAATGCAAGCCTTTTTGCAGAAATTTCAAAATTCAAAGACCAGGAAAAATTCTTGTATCCATGTTCGGAATCTTTCGATAGTGAAATAACTAATTGGCTGATTGCAAATCATTGCACTTATGCCATTCCTGTTTTATATGAAATCATTTCAAATGATATTAAAGAGATCGTTAATAAACATACTTACGAAATCATTTGCTTTTTTTCACCCCTTGGCGTAAGAAGTTTAAAAGAGAATTTTCCCAAATTTAGCCAGAATGGTACGCTGATAGGCGCCTTTGGTGATAATACCCGCAAGGCAGTACTTGCAGCAGGACTGAATCCTGATATCATTGCTCCTCAACCAAAAGCGCCGAGTATGATCGCTGCGCTGGATCAATATCTTTCTTCACTTAGCAAAGCGAAATAGAATTTATTTATAAATATTATCATTTGGAATTCTATTGGCTATTAGTTAAAATAGATTCCGATTAAACAAAATATTTTTAAAACAGAAAACCCTGCGATAAATCGCAGGGTTCATTTTTTTGAGTAATATTTTCGAATGTTTATTTTACCTACCGCTCTTACTTCTTCACCAACTGACCAAAGTAATTTACTGTTCTCACCAACTGAGATACATAGCTCATTTCATTATCGTACCAGGCAACGGTTTTTACAAGTTGGTTTTCACCAACAGTCAATACTTTAGTCTGAGTAGCATCGAATAAAGAACCGAAACGCATACCAATAATGTCGGTGCTTACGATCTCATCTACGTTATATCCATAGCTCTCATTAGCTGCGGCTTTCATCGTTGCATTTACTTCTTCAACTGTGGTTTTCTTTCCTAATACACAAGTAAGATCTACTAATGAACCTGTAATAACCGGTACACGTTGCGCTACACCATCCAATTTACCGTTGATCTCCGGAAGTACAAGGCCTATTGCTTTTGCAGCGCCGGTACTATTAGGTACAATGTTGGCGGCAGCAGCTCTTGCTCTTCTAAGGTCACCTTTAGGATGAGGAGCATCGAGTGTATTCTGATCATTCGTATATGCATGTATGGTAGTCATAAAGCCTGCAACAATTCCATAAGTATCATTTAATACTTTGGCCATTGGCGCCAGGCAGTTCGTAGTGCAACTTGCGCATGAAATGATGATCTCACTGCCATCGAGGATTTCATGATTTACATTAAACACAACTGTTTTTACGCCTCCGGTTGCGGGTGCAGATACCACCACTCTTTTAGCGCCGGCAGTAATATGTGCATGTGCTTTATCCTTATCAGTGAAAAAGCCAGTGCTTTCAATCACCACATCCACATCATGTGTACCCCAGGGAATTTGCGCAGGATCTTTTTGCGCATATATTTTTATTTCTTCACCATTTACAATGATGGAATTATCTGTATGTTTTACTTCTGCATCAAAAGTGCCCTGCGCGCTGTCATATTTCAATAAATGCGCTAATTGCTTAGGACTTGTAAGGTCATTAATAGCTACAACTTCTATATCTTTCATATTATAGATCTGCCTGTAAACCAATCTTCCAATGCGGCCAAAACCATTGATGGCTACTTTAACTGTGCTCATATTTTTTATTTTTATTTAAGATTGCAAAATTAAGCTTTGTTAGTCAGTTTAAAAACCGTGTTTTAAGTCTTTTTTCCACTTACATATTTATTTCTCTTTACGTAAAAACGAAAAGGCAATAATGCATCCTCACCTGCAGAATCCACGCCAATACGTGGGCTTATGCCTAATTCATCATTTTTCGATTTATATCCATCATCTATCAAATAAATTTCCTCATCAAGCAAATGTTTTCCGGAATGAATTTTATTGATGCCTAATGCTTTGGCCACATTTCCCGGGCCGCGCGTGAGTGTAAAATCGCCTGCAAGTTTTCCGCACCTTTCCGCCATAATCTTTATTCCTTCTATTGGTTCTATTGCTCTTATGAGGATTGCATCGGGAACACCTGTTTTATTAGTAACCACATTCAGCATTTGATGCATACCATAACAAATGTAAACATAGGCAGTGCCGGCAGCCGAATACATATGCTCATTTCTGCCGGTTCTTTTGCCACCAAAACTGTGCGAAGCCTTATCAGTTATACCAACATAAGCCTCCGTTTCTACAATACGCCCGGAAGTTTTTTTACCGTTTAATATTGTGACCACAATTTTGCCCACTAAATCGCGAGCGATCTGAACTACATCCTGCCGGTCATAAAAAGTAAGAGGTAATTTATTCATAGTCATTCATTAAAAAAAGGTCTAACGAAAGTCGTTTATATTTGTTTATTTATAATCATATTCTCTTGCTGGAAGAACTGATCATTGCCA
>JBDTXP010000223.1:0-3870 GCA_040006135.1 Ginsengibacter sp.
GAAGGAAAGATCAGGCTTTTAAATTCATATTATTACCAGGCACCACAAGATGCTGCATGGGTATTATTAAATGTTACATCAGGCGTTGATAGAAATAATGTAAATCTTATTGTCAGCGGCCTTATTGAGGAGTCCTCAATTCTTTATTCAGAACTAAAGAAATATTTTAATCATATTCATTTTAATGATGGCGCGGAATCAATAAAATATAACGCGGAGATGATGCAGCATCCTGCTCATTACTTAAGCCATATTTTTGCAATAGAATCATGCGAATAATTACCGGCAAATATGGAGGACTAAAAATAGACCCACCATCCAGGATGCCCTACACGCGCCCAACGACAGATATAGCGAAAGAAGGGTTGTTTAATATCCTGGAAAATAATATCGATCTCGATGGCATAAAAACACTCGATATTTTTGGCGGCACAGGCAGCATTTCTTATGAATTAGCTTCGCGTGGCGCAACGGATCTTACGATCGTTGAGAAGGATCCTAAAATGGCGGATTTCATCAAACGAAAAATAGCAGATTTTAAAATTGAAAATTGCCATTTGGTAAAGATGGATGTTTTTCATTTTCTTGAAAACTGTAAAGATCAATTTGATTTTATTTTTGCAGGTCCGCCTTATGCACTTACCTCCATTGATGAGTTGCCACGAATCGTTATAAATAAAAATTTATTGAAACCAAAAGGGTGGTTTGTTCTGGAACATACGCCGGCGAATAATTATGAAAATTTTACCGGTTTCAAAACAGTTCGGAATTACGGAACTACATTATTTTCAATATTTATAAATTCGTGAATATTTACTGTCGCTGGATATTTACAGGAGAATAATAAGATTGGCTGGTCGTAATTTTAAGTTGAAATTTAAAAAATTATTTTTTAGCAGAACAAATAATAATCCGAAAAATACACACTGAAACTCCATTAATAAATTCTTTCTAAAAAAAATGAATAAAAGCGAATTGAGATTACTTTATAAAAAGAAGAGAGCAGAATTATCTTCTTCAGAGATTGCGCGGTTCAATGATCTCATCTTAATTCAGTTTCAGAAATTGTCCATCGGGTTTATTAATTGTGTTCATACTTATTTACCCTCTATGAAATTACGTGAGCCGGATACTGCGTTAATCATTCGCTACCTTGAATTTACAAATCCTGAATTAAAAGTTGCTGTTCCTTCAATAAATAAAATCAGTGGTATTTTGGACCATTATTACCTGGAGGAACAGAGTTTGCGGATGATCAACAAATTTGGTATTGAGGAAGTGCATGAGGGAGAACCCGTTTCAATTTCAGAAATAGATTTAGTGCTTGTGCCCATGCTCGCATTTGATAATGATGGCTACAGGGTTGGCTATGGTAAAGGATATTATGATAAGTTTCTTTCACTATGCCGTGCAGATACATTGGTAGTTGGACTTAGTTTTTTTGCTCCCGAGGAGAAGATTGATGATCGTAATGAGTTTGATATTGCACTTAACTTCTGTATCACTCCTTCGGAAATATTTAATTTCAATAAATAAAAATGCTCAGGAGTTTCAGGTATATTTTATTTCCATTCTCTTTGCTTTATGGCCTTGTAATATGGGTACGCAATTTTTTGTTCGATAAAAAATATATTACTTCAACATCTTTTAATTTGCCTATAATTTGTATAGGTAATCTTGCAATCGGAGGCACCGGTAAAACTCCCATGACGGAATACCTTGTAAGGTTATTGAAAGATAAATTCCAGGTGGGTGTTGTGAGCCGGGGATATAAGAGAAAGACGCGAGGCTATATTTTAGCCACCGAAACTACAACTGCTGTGGATATTGGCGATGAGCCGCTACAAATACACAATAAATTTCCGGATATCGCAGTTGCTGTTTCAGAAGAAAGAGTTGTAGGTGTTCCTCAATTATTACACGACAGGCCCCAAACGGAAGTCATAATTTTAGATGATGCTTTTCAACACAGGCAGGTACGTGCAGGCTTAAATATTTTACTTACAGAATACAATGATCTGTATACGCGTGATATCCTTCTACCGGCAGGCGATCTGCGTGATTTAAAAAGCAGTAGCAGGCGTGCTGATATAATTATTGTTACTAAATGTAAATCCTATCTCAATGAGAAGGAGCGACAAAAAATTGCGAAAGAAATAAGGCCATTGCCACATCAGCAGGTTTACTTTACTAAAATTGATTACAGTATTCCATTTCATCTTTTTTCCGGGGAAGAAAAGATGCTGACTCAACAGAATGCGGTGCTGCTTGTTTGTGCTATTGCAAACCCGCGACCTTTAAAGGAAATGCTCACCAGCTTTGTTTCCTACTACGATGAACTGTCCTTTCGGGATCACCATATTTTTAATACAGATGACCTGAATGAAATCATAAAACAATTCAAAAAAATTGATAATCCTAATAAGATTATTCTCACGACAGAAAAAGATGCCGTTCGTTTGAAAAAATTTGAAAATGAATTATCAAGTTACCCGATTTATGTGCTGCCAATGAGCCATAAGTTTCTTTTTGAAGAGGAAGATAAATTTCATCAGCAGGTATTTGATTTTATAAAAGAATACCCCCATACTCAATTGGGTGCAACAACTTAATCTTGTAACTTTTCTGCGCCAAAAGTGACCAGGTCAAAGTTACTTTCGCTGTGCATTAGGTCTCAAATACATCGTCATCGGCAAGGGTACTCAACTCCGCCAATACTGCGAAGCAATGTTTTAAAATAAATATAGCCCATCAAAATTGGTATTGTTCTTGTCAAATTTGAAAATATTTTATACTTATCTTTAAGAAAAAAAATAGCAAATGAAAATCTCGCTTGACAATATCATCTGGAAAGAGGGAGCCCATTTTGTAGCACAATGCCTTAATGTAGAAGTAAATAGCTTTGGTAATACAAAGGAGGAGGCACTTGCAAATTTACAGGAAGCCCTTGAGCTCTATTTTGAGGACAAGCCTGAAAGTGAAATAATTCGTATAGAAAACCCCGAGATTTATACAACTGAATTAGAGCATGTCTAAACTATACTCTTCGACAGATATTTTAAAGGTTTTGTATCGTAATGGATTTGTTTTCGTCTCACAAAAGGGCAGTCATGTTAAATACAGAAAGACGGGTGATCCAACTCTTACTGTGATTATTCCCGCGGAAAGAAAGCAAATTCCCTTAGGCACTTTTCGTTCTATTTTAAAACAATCAGGATTACAAAGTTCTGATTTTGAAAAATAGGAATCTATAGATTACAACTAAAGCTAATCAATGAATAAACTCTTCCTTTTCCTATTTATCCTTTTCCCTTTCAATCATACCTATTCCCAAAACATCCCTTATACCAATTGCAACAATTGCTGGAACCCCGATTCTCTCGGCAACCATCGTGTTGTATTGCAAGTTGCCGGTAATGAAAAAATCGTGAAAGTCCTGATTCCCTGGCGCAGAAGAGATGCCGATCCACAAGACAAGCGCATCATAATTGAAGATGCAAAATCGAAACAAAAAGTATTAAACGTAAAATCGGGTAACCTTAACCGTGAGTCAGGTGAAATTTATTTTGAACCCATTTCTGGCAAAGGCATTTATTACGTTTATTACATGCCTTATAAAAATGAAGGAAGGTCTAATTATCCTAAAGGCGTTTATTTGAAACCTGAAAATACCGCGTCCGCTGAGTGGCTTGAATTAGTATCGAAAAATATGAATATTCCTGCTGCAAAAGTGAAGGAATTTCAATCTGTTGATGCGTTCAATAGCTTTTCACCGATGGAGGTGATTGCAACAAAAAGCGAGACTGATCAGTTGATCGCTCAAAATAAAAATCAACCCTTTATAATTTTTCCTGAAGACCGTTTGCATTC
>JBDTXP010000224.1:0-3811 GCA_040006135.1 Ginsengibacter sp.
ATATTTGCCATGTCCTTATGCGCATGCAAAAATGGAGAATATGTTGAAGTGAAGAAGTAATGAAATCACCTCAAAATGAAATTACAAATCCTTCGACTTAAATTTTCTCAAGGAGATGATTAAAGGAACGAATGCCCAAACAAAAAGGCCAACGAAGGATAAAATGATTCCTGTTGAATTACCGAAGAATTCACGGAAAATAGCACCTGTGTATCCCATTAATGCTGAGATATCCATTTGTAATAAAATCTGAACACGGCTAAGTCCAATAGGGTTTAGAAAACTTAACGCGACCATTATATTTTCGAGTGGATAATCCTGAAACTGGAATAAAAAAAATAAAACCAATGCATCAAATATGAGCGAAAAGTAAAGCCAGAAGGAAATAGAAAGACCGATTCCTTTTGCTTTATCTCTGGTTAGGCTTGCTGATAATAATGCCATACTAACAAAAATTACTGTCAAAAATAACCCGGTAATAATCATGATGATGCCAGTCGCATCTGCATGGTATAACAAAATAGGAATGCCTACCCCAATAAAATAGGCGATGGATAAAGAAGTTGCTAATCCTGTAAAAAGGCTAAGCCATATTGTTCTTCTTTTCAACGGTTGGCTTACCAGTAATTCTATAAACTCTGCACTATTATACATATAAATAGTAGAAAAAATAATGCAAATAAGAGGAACTAAAATCAGGATGATGTTTAATAAACTTAATATTCCTTTTGCAGAACTATTTTCAAGATTGAAAACACTCAAAGAAATTATTAGTAACAGTGCGGTATAGACGAGAACTATTTTGTTCTGAATGATATCCGCGATTACATATTTTAATAATTTTTTCATAATATCAGGTTCCAGTAATCAGCTATTAGCCATTTATATTGTCTCTTGCTCAATCATAATCTTTGCAATGGCTTTAGATAATTTTATTTCGCCGGTTTCTTCTTTTAAAACAGCCAGTTTCTTATGAAACAACAACTGGCCTTCCTGCATGTAAAAGACTTCGGTGATTAAATCATCGAGCTCACTTAAAATATGCGAGGTAATTAAAACCAACTTTCCACTTTGCTTTTCGCTAATAATTTTTTGTTTCAGTTTTTCTGATGATAAAGGATCAAGCCCCGCTGTAGGCTCGTCAAGGATCAGCACATCGGGGTTAAACATAAAAGCCAAAGCGGCACTCACTTTTTGGGTGGTGCCCCCGGATAGTGTGCTCATCTTTTTTTGCATCATGTTATTTAGCCCAAAGCCCTTTACCAAATCCTCATCAGGATTAGCGTTATTTTCTTTGCGCATGTCCTTCATCATGTCTATCACATTTGCAATGGTCATATTCTCCGGATAGCGTCCAATCTGCGGCATATATCCTATGCGGCTTCGGTACCGCCATTTATTTTTGATAGACTCTTTATCAAATTCTATCGTGCCGGTATCTGGCACCACCATGCCCAACAATGATTTTATTAAAGTAGTTTTTCCACAACCATTCGGGCCCAATAATGCAATACATTCACCTTTGGAAAATGTTACAGAAACATTTTCCAGGGCTTTTAATTTTCCAAATTTCTTAGTGATATTTTTTGCAACTATCATAATATAAAAGGTCTCATGGAAGGTTTTTCATCCTTCAGGTTTTCCGGTGTAATACCTGGTAAAAGTTTTTCACTTTGATCCAGCAATGAAACGATAAGGCTTCGGAATAACATCAGCGCTGCCGGGTTGCTTTCAATAATCATTGAATACATACTCACAGGATGATAGGGGATATCGCCCACATTATCGCGATTGAGATCGTATCCTTCATATTTATCCCAATAATTTCCATTGAATGTATTCAGCACCAGCGAACCATTTGTGCCGATGTCAAAAGTATTTCCTTTAAAATTATTTTGAGTAAAATCGTTGTTATCGCAACTCGCCTGGATCTTTACTGCAAAGCCGTTATTAGTAAATGAATTTTTGTATAAGTTAATACGGCTGCAAGCTTCCATGTGGAGAGCAGAGGTATTTCTCGTGAAAACATTTCCGGAAATTTCAGCATCTGTAATATCTTTTAATAAAATGCCGTAGGCTGCTCCACCCCAATTATTCAAAAAATAATTATTGTACATGTAAATAAATTTGGTGTACATAACGGCCACACCCGATTCATTTTCTTCAAAAATATTTCCGATATAAGTATCATGGTTGGAAAACATAAAGTGAATTCCGTACCGCACATTCTTTCTGCTGATGTTTCGCCAAATCAATGAGTTGGTTACAAATTCAAAATAAAGGCCGTCCCGATGACCGGTAATTTTATTTCCAATAATTAATAAACTGTCTGATTTCCAGCAATGGATACCATTGCCACTTTGAACTTCATTTTTGCCGTAAGCCGTGATGGTATTGTTTTTTACGGTGCACTTCTTACTATTTTGGAGGGAGATTCCGAAGTTAGCGTTGTCAATAATATTATTGATGGCGGTCACTTTATAACTATCATAAATCATAATGGCGCCGATCTCTTTCAATTCTGACCGGCCTGTATTCTGAAGTCTGAAACCATCTATGACGATATTTTTTCCTTTGATAAAAAGGATTTCGTGTCTCATCTCACCATCTATAGTAGGATGATCGATTCCTTTTAAAACAATTGATTTTTGGATGATGATGCCGCCTTCTTTGTAAAGCCCCGAATCCACAAGAATTGTATCTCCGTTTGCCGAAAGATCTATTGCACTTTGTATTGTTTTTACCTCCCGTGATTTGCCTACATTGATGGTTTTAGCATCAGCAAAAAAAACGGTAAATGAAAACAAGAAAAACCATATTATTTTGCAAATTATCCTCATTTGTTTTCTTTAACTAATTCATCCCATGTAACCACAACTCCTTCGTTTTTGATTTTGGTATTGGCCGTTTCCATTTTATTTTTTTCATCAAATACTGCTAAATTACCTCCCATGGGAGAATGAAACTCATCACTTTTTAAAAGAAATGCCTTTTTAGTGTTTACGAAATTGTGAGGTTCATCAAAGTTTACCAAATAGATATCCTCAATGTCATTGCTATTGATGGTATTGGCTTTCATAAAACCCAGCACACAGTGTGTGTCATCGAATTTAGAGATTCGTCCTTTTTTAGTAATTATCTCTGCTCCAAAACGATTATCTGAAATAGTCATTTTGCAGAATGCACAAGGCTCTGCTCCTAATTTAATGGGTTGTGGACCAGAAGTGCAGGATGTAATTACCAACATTAATAATCCTGTTATCACCATCAAATTCATTTTAATATTAGGCATAGAATAATTTTATTTTTTTCTAAACTGAATTATTACGGCTGTTAATAACATCAAACCTACGCCAATGAAGATCCAGCCGCCAATATCCGGAATAGAATAGGCGCCAAAGTTCAGTAATTGCTTGTATCCAATTAATGGAGGCTGATAACTCATTCCGGGAACCTGGATAGGTGCATTGGGATCAAGGTCATGTCCATAATTATAATTCCACCTGTAAAAATCAATCATAGCTATAATTCCGAATCCAACGAAAGAAAAAAACAATGCATATAACCATTTCTTTTTGTTGATGAAAAATACCAGCAACGCGAAAGCTGCGAAAAAGCCAATGATGTATGGAAGCACTGTAAACTCAATAAAGTTTTCAGCATGCAAAGTTTTCATTCCAATATAATGGTTCAAACCGTTGATCACTTCTACATTTCCGCCCAATTTATTGGGATACATTTTTAGTACCAGGCCTTCCGGGTATTGGGGAGCCGATAATTCAATTTGCCACAAGGGAACGAATAAAACTGC
>JBDTXP010000225.1:0-3777 GCA_040006135.1 Ginsengibacter sp.
TCTTCCTCCCATACATTCAACAGGTTTACCTGCTTATGATTAATTCTTGAAAAATCTTTTATAATGGTAAAAGTAATATTGGAACCTTCGATCCCTTTTTTATAAAAATTTATGACCTTATTATTTGCAAATATCACAGGTGTGCAAAATTCCAATAACCTGGCATCTGAAAAAGTTTTTATGATCAACTCAGGTCCAATTCCATTAAGATCACCGCATGTTACACCAATTACCGGTTTTTTAGATGGAGGAACTATATTCAATTTTATTTGTTTTATAAGTGCCGCAATATAATATTTTAAGATGGTGGGGCCACAAAATATATTTTACTAAATAATATAAATATTACTTTCTACCATTACCTACATAATTCTCAAATGCAATCCTGTTAGAAATACTTCGTGCCAGCGTCATTTCATCTGCATATTCCAGTTCGCCACCAAAAGCAATACCTCTGCTTATTGTAGTAATGATTACAGGAAGGGAGGCAACCTGCTTGTTAATATAATATATTGTTGTATCGCCCTGAATGTTTGGGCTTAGTGCAAAAATCAATTCTTCCGTCTTCTCAACATTTACCCTACTCACAAGGGAAGTAATCTCTAATTGATCTGGCCCAACACCATCCAGGGGTGATATAACGCCACCCAGGATATGGTAAAGACCATTAAATTGTTGCGTGCTTTCTATAGCAATTACATCCCGCACATTTTCAACAACACATATCTGCTGCTGATTTCTTCCCGGTGAGGAACAAATATTACAAAGTGGCTTATCAGAAAGATTTTTACAACGGCTGCATAAAAAAATATTTTCTTTAAGGGTAGTAATTGCATCGCTAAAAGATTTTACATCAGCCGAATCTTTTTTAAGTAAATGGAGTACCAGTCTTAAAGCGGTTTTTTTTCCTATACCAGGCAATTTAGAAAATTCATTTACTGCATTTTCTAATAATAATGAAGAAAAAATCATTTCGCAAAATTATGAAATTTGGCCATTTAATATGCCACAGGATACTTATAAAAAATGCAATAGTGTTATAAAACTATATCTCTTATATTATCCCAATTGGCCTTTATATTTAAGGATTGGCTAATATTATATATTTTCTCTGGCTGCTTCTGAAGATTCTTTTTTTGTGGGGAGTAATGGCCTGGATCCCAGGCTTTATTACCATTCTCATCATCCAGAATACGCAATGTGTATTCTCCAGGGGCAACTAACTTTTGCTCAAAAATTGCGGATGGTAATTCAAATGAGGCAACTATTTCATTCCTGGAGACAAACTGTAAAACAGGATGTTTAAATTTTTGAAGGTTTGTAAAATTTAACCTGATACTGCCATATTCACTTTCATTCTTCATTGTAAAAGGAATAGTATCATTTTTAAGAAGGGCAACTCCTGCAGTATCTATTGCTAATTCCTTATTGATAACAAGTAGATATTTTTGGGAAGGTTTTGCATTGAATTCAATTTTATACTTTTTGCCAAGAGTATCTGTAGATATTTTTGTTGCGATATTATTGAATAGTGTGTCCTTAATATTGGCAAACGCAGCAGCAGAATTTTTCAGCGGATGGTTAAAATTAATTTCCAGTGGTGTAAGCAGATCCTGGTGTGCATTAATGATACTAGTAGAAAATTTTAAAAACTTTTCCTGCTTAGAAGTACTTGTAGTAGGAGTTTCCTTTTCTTCAGAGTAAGCATAAAGAACAGGAGCAGTTTTATTTTCTTTATTTATGACGATCGTACTGTCTGCAAAGGCAAAGAGCTGCTTGGGATTATTGTAAAGCTTGGTACCGCTTTCGTCTCTCAATGCAAACAATTGATAGGTGCCGGCAGCGAGATAACTAAAATTGTAGTTACCCTCTTTATCTATTCGTGAAACATATTTTGGTTTTGTTTTGAAAACGACAGAATCGCTAAGATCATTATAAAGTTCTGCTATCAATGTAGAATCGGGCAACCCAGTTTCCGCAACGATTACCTTTCCATTCAATGTAAGTGAATCAATATAAGATCCTGTAGAAAAAACATAAGTGAAATTTGGATAAGGATTATTTTCATTTACGTCCTGGATGGCATTTCCTAATTGAATGCTGTATGTAGTGTTGGGCAACAGTGTATCTCGTAATTTGATCGTCACTTCACGAAACTTATAATCAACATTAGGGTTTACGCGTGGTGTAGGAGATACCAATAGATTCTGTTGGACATTCTCTACATGCACATATTCATCAAAGGTGAGTGTAATACGGTTGCCACTAAAATGAGTAGTTCTTATAGGTGGCGAAGATTTTATAAGCGTTGGAGGTATTGAATCCCGCGGGCCGCCCGTTGGCATGCCCACCTGCGCACAACTGTTTCCTACCATAATTATTATGGAATAATAAAAAACAGGTATTAAGAAAAAGGTTATTTTTTTTGCATTCATATGCACTGGCAAACATAAATGCTTTCAGGCAAATAATTATTGGCCTTGTATTAAAGATGTGATAAATCCTTCAGCCAGGCATACGGGTAATATACTTTTCCATTTGTTTTATCTGGTCCACTATCTGGGGAGTAGTTGGTTTCAGTGCTTTCACCTTCCTAAAGTATTCTTTAGCCGCACGAAACTCTCTTTTGTTGACCATGATGGAAGATAATTGTAGATATGCGGCCGCAGAATTTTCCTTATCAGGAAGTCCGGCACGTATTGCTTGTCTTATATAATTTTCGGCTTCACGCATTTGTCCTTTTTGCATGGCAAGCATTCCTAATTGTAATTTATTAGCACCTTCTGCTTCCTTCATCGGCATACCCAGGCTTAAACTTTTTTTCATGTGTAATTCTGCACTTTCAAAGTCCTGGTTTACCATAGCAAGGTTTCCTTTAAGTGTGTGATAAACACTTCTTACAGGCTTTATCAGCAGGCGTGGAAACCAAATGGAATCAATAACTTTTTTTGCGCCTTCCATATCTCCACTCTCCATGTGGCCTTGTATAAGCCGCATTGGCCCAAAAAGAAAATGACCAACTATTAATATGACTGCGACAAGATATAGTACAAATGAAGGCCAGAAACCCGAGGCAAGATTTACCCAGATGGCCAGCGCTAAAAATAATGCACCCAGCCATAAACGATATTTAATAATAATACTCAAAAATTTCATCTCAATAATATTTAAACTTCTATTTTATTGTTAGAATTAAAGGGCGGCAAATATCCGCTTTTTAAAGGAAATTGCCTTAGAAGATATCATAAAAGCATAGTTTAAAAATTAAGGCATGATATTTATTACTATTTTCAATTTTTAATCATAAAAACTTTTACTTATGACCAAGTCAATTTTATCAGGTATTAAAAGGATTTCTTTATTACCCTTATTTTTATTCGCCACTATTGCAGTGTGGGCACAGGATAAAAAAGTAGATGTAGATATCAACACAAAAAGTGATAGTGGTAATTTCTTCACCCAGCCATGGGTTTGGGTTGTGGGTGCTGCGGTATTTATTATAATTCTGGTAGCCTTATTAAAGGGAAAGAAATAATAAGGAGAGGTTTAGATTTTAAAACTGTCTGCTTCTTTTAATAAGAAAGTTAATTTAATGAAAATTCAAAAGCACAGTAGCAAGATGTTTCCAATTTGCTGCTGTGCTTTTTTAGGTTAATGACCTTCGTAATCTTCCGCAAGCATATATTAATCCTGTTTGTCTTTAAATTTTAATCCATCCTTTAGCCGGTCTAGCAGATCCTGCAAATGAAGCCTTGAAAGATTATCAGACGTACGAGG
>JBDTXP010000226.1:0-3759 GCA_040006135.1 Ginsengibacter sp.
ATACCCCTGGTTTCCACCGGAGTATCTCCGCTTACATCAATAATTTTTGTGGATTGAGTAAGTACAACATTTGCACCAAGTACCGCTTCCTTTTCTACCTTTACCCCTTCAACCACTATACAACGACTACCGATAAAGCAGCCATCTTCAATAATTACGGGGCTGGCTTGTAAAGGTTCTAATACGCCACCAATACCTACGCCTCCACTCAAGTGTACATTCTTTCCGATTTGAGCACAACTCCCAACCGTTGCCCATGTATCCACCATTGTACCTTCATCTACATAAGCTCCAATATTTACATAAGAAGGCATGAGCACTACATTTCTACCCAGGAAACTTCCATAGCGCGCAATAGCATGAGGGACTGCACGAACACCTAAACCGGCATAGTCCTTTTTCAATTTCATTTTATCATAAAACTCAAATGGCGGCAAAGTATAAGTCTCCATTTTCTGAATGCCAAAATATAGTATGATAGCCTGCTTTACCCATTCATTCACCTGCCATTGTTGATTTTCATCAGTTTGCATAACAGGCATGGCTGTACGTAATTCACCGATATCTAATTTGTCTATAACATTTTTTACTGCATCGGTATAGGTCTCATCGTTCAATAGATTACGGTCAGCCCATGCTTCCATTACAAGATTTTTCAGGTCCATTTATTTTTTTTGCAAACATAAACCAATGCCCCTGATTTTTTTCAAAACCTATAACAAAGCGAAACTTTGGAAGTATAGGATAACTTTGTAGGAATGGAAAAATTCCTGGTGATACAAACAGCTTTTCCCGGAGATGTGATCCTGGCCACTGCCACATTAGAAAAATTACATCATTTTTTCCCTGGCGCTCAGTTAGATTTTTTGGTAAGAAAGGGAAATGAAAGTTTATTAAAGGATCACCCTTATTTAAAAAATATTTTCACCTGGGATAAAAGAAATAAAAAATATTCCGGTTTATTTCGTCTGCTTAAAAGAATTAGGAAGGAGAAATATGATAAGGTGATCAACCTTCAACGGTTTGCCTCATCAGGTTGGCTTACGGCTTTTTCTGGAGCTAAAGAGAAAATCGGTTTCAAAAAAAATCCCTTGAGTTTTCTTTTTGACAAATCATTTGATCATAATGTGCTCAACGGCATGCATGAAGTGCAAAGAAATAATCAACTCATCGCACAATTCACAGATGAAGTTTTTAATGGACCAAAACTTTATCCGTCAGAAAAAGATTACGAAGCGATTCGCGTTTACCAGGAGCAAAAATATATTTGCATTTTACCTTCAAGTGTTTGGTTCACCAAGCAATATCCGAAAGAAAAGTGGACAGAATTTATTCAATCAGTTCCTGAACATTTTAATATTTTTTTGATGGGAGGCCCGGAGGATAAAAACTTGTGTGAAGAGATCAGTGTTCTATCGCAAAGTAATCGTGTAAAAAACCTTGCAGGGGAATTATCCTTTCTGGAATCCGCAGCATTGATGAAAAATGCTGCAATGAATTACACGAATGATTCCGCGCCTCTGCACCTTGCATCTGCAATGAATGCCCCGGTCACTTCAATCTTCTGCTCCACAGTACCTTCTTTTGGTTTTTATCCTCTATCTGATAACTATAATATTATAGAAACCAAAATTGAATTACCCTGTAAGCCTTGCGGGTTGCATGGTTGGAAGGCTTGTCCGCTTGGTCACTTCAAATGTGCGTATACGATTGAAAATAATCAACTACTAGAAACATTACCCGATGCCTGATTTTAAAAAAGATATTCAATGTTGTAAAGAAACACTCCAATCAGGAGGTGTAATACTATATCCAACCGATACCATTTGGGGCATTGGATGTGATGCTACAAATAATTCAGCAGTAGATAAAATATTTAAAATAAAAAAAAGGCCCTCTAAAAAAACAATGATCCTATTGGTTGACTCCGAGGAAATGGTAAGGCAATATGTATCAACAGAAAATAACAAGCTGCTTAATTATTTGACCGAAACAAAAGTGCCTACAACAGGAATTTTTGCAGATGCAAAAAATTTACCTGAAAGTCTTATACATGAAGATGGAACCATTGCAATACGAATTACCAGTGACTTATTTTGTAAAGAATTAATTAATCAAATTGGAAAGCCAATCGTTTCAACTTCTGCAAATTTATCCGGAAATACTTCTGCTGCTCACTTTACCGAAATAGATCCCGTTATAAAAAATTCAGTTGATTATATTGTGCATCACCGTCGGGATGATTACAAAAAAGCAATGCCATCGCGGATAGTCAGATTAGACAAGAATAATGAGATCATCTATCTCCGATAATTATAATCCTATACCAACACCCAATTGAATATTTTGGGCTTTCCAACTATCTGCATTTCCAACATTATCCAGGTTAGTTAAACCTCCAACATATCTTCCGTAAATTTTGAATTTCAACAAATTCAATTGCACACCCCCGGCAAGAGAAAAATTGCCAGATTTAAAAGCATCCTTTCCATTCTGCAACAAATTTTTATTTTGGTCTAAAATTATTCCAAACTGAGGGCCGGCCTGGAGCGTAATAAATTTGTTGAGGTTAAGGTTAAGCATAATAGGTATGCTTAGCGACTTTAACTGAACATTATTTACATGATTAAATTGATAAATGCTGCTAAAATCAGAACTGGTATCCACATTCGTTTGTGTGAATAAGACTTCCGGTTGAATACCAAATTTTCCAAAATTAATTCCTACATATCCCCCGACCTGGTAACCTAAAGAAAATTTATCTTTAAAGGCTTGGCCGGAAATTTTTCCAAGATTGGCTCCTCCTTTTACACCTACTGAAAGTTTTTGAGCAGATAAAGAAGTTGAGGAAAAGAAGATGATTGCAAAGAGAAATAATAATTTCGTTTTCATTTTAGTCAGGTTTAAAATTTAAATGAGGTAATATTATTATTTAAGACGGAGTAAACTTTAAAAGATAAAACCAGCAGTTAAATTTAACAATGGCGTTAACTTTTTTTCATCTGTTTGTAATAAATAATATTCCAGGTAAATTTCAGGTTCTATATAGAACTTTTTATAAGAGTAGGTAATATCCAAATCAAGTGCCAGAGTTTGGATTTCAAACATACTGTTATATGATGGGTTAAGGTATTGGCGCTTTCTTTTTAACCTTTTTTTTGTAAAAGAATTAAAATAATTAGCACTACTCTTATGAGAAACATCATAATTATTAATACCGGCACCTAGTAAAAACTGGGGAGTGAAACTGATATAATCTGAAGATGAAAATATGTTCCCAAAATCAAATGAATGTGTGAGGGCGGCGATTAATTGAAATGAAGTAAGTCGGGTATTTACTGAATCAATATATTTTATTTTAATATTTTGACCGCCGGAGATAAAGGAAGTGTCTATTCTAATAATCTCATAAGAATGGCCTGATGAGTAGCCCGCTGTTATCGAAGGATTTATCCAGCCTCCATTATTAGCTGCTGTTAGACTCCACTCATTTTGAAAAGGGAAATTAACCGGTTCGTATTTTTTGAAAGAAAATTGGTGCGAATAGGAGGCGAGAAAATCAAATGAGCCCAGAGATATTGCATAAGAAGGAATAATCCCCGCCTCAAAGAAACCAAAGCCATTCATTTTTTGTGAAGCATACATATTAAGTGCTATTCCTAAACCGCTCTTATGAAAAAAACCTACAGAAGGATTAAATAACAATCTATTTTCTGACTGTACATATTTTAAAGTTTTGCTACGGTTACTAAATGGGCT
>JBDTXP010000227.1:0-3744 GCA_040006135.1 Ginsengibacter sp.
TTTTTGATCCAAATAAAAAGCATACTTTATCTGCTAAAACTCATCACATGAATGTGGACTATTCCGGATATGAAGGATGGGAAGTTACCGGGAAAGTAAAGACCGTCTTATTAAGGGGAAAAATTGCAGTAGATGATAATGATTGTAAAATAGAAAAAGGCTATGGTAAATTTATAAAGCGCGGAAAAGTGAAAGATAAAATTTGAAATGAGTATTTGTGAATGAAATGTATTAAATTGTTTTAATGATGACCGATCAACAAATATTGGATAAAATAAAATCGGTAGTATTAGAGGAAATTCCTGAAGCAAAGATTTATTTATTTGGAAGCAGAACATCGGGGAAAATACATAGTGAAAGCGATTGGGACCTTCTCGTTTTGACCGAAAATGATTTGTCTAAAAATGTAAAGAAAGATATAGAAGAAAAATTGTTTCCTTTAAGTATGGCTGTTTCTTCTGTTTTTAGTTTTATCATAACTACCAGAAAGGATTGGAATCATAATCCCGGTTATTACGCGCTTCATTTGGGCATTGGAGATCAATTTATTACTTTATGAGTAGGAGGGATAAAGAAATTAAAATTAAAATGAAGAAGTCAGCTGCTTTATTAAGCGAAGTTGATATCTTATTCATTAACAAATTTTATGATACATTAATTAACAGGTTATATTATAGTTGTTTGCATGCGACCAGAGGATTGTTATTAACCCAGGATCTGGTTTCTAAAACACATAGTGGTGTTGTTACTCTTCTCAATCAGAAATTTGTTATGGAAGGAAAATTTGATGTTAGCCATGTTCATTTTATAAAAACCTAATGGATGAAAGAGTACAAAGTGATTATGGGGATTTCTTAATTTCAGATGAAACTAAGGTGTTAGAATTCATACAACCTGCTAAAGAATATGTAGCTTTCATTACTGAATTGGTAGAAAAATATTTCAGAGAAAGCGATGGCAGTAATCCGGATGTACCCAGCTTATTTAAAGATTAAAAAATTCAAAATTAAAATTATGTCAAGAATCATTAAATCCGGACTTATCCAAATGAGCCTTCCAAAAACGGAGGGTGAAGGAACCATTGAAGAGATTAAAGAAGCTATGTTTCAAAAGCATCTTCCCTTTATAGATGATGCAGGCAAACAAGGTGTACAAATTCTTTGTTTGCAGGAAATTTTTAATACGCCTTATTTTTGTCCGGGACAGGATAAAGCTTGGTATGCTTCAGCAGAAACAGTGCCCGGGCCTACAACAGAAAGGCTTGCGGAATATGCAAAAAAATATGGAATGGTTATTATCGTTCCTGTCTATGAAAAAGAACAAGCCGGCTTTCTTTACAATACCGCGGCAGTGATTGATGCCGATGGTACTTACCTCGGCAAGTACAGAAAAAATCATATTCCACATACGACCGGGTTTTGGGAAAAATTCTTCTTTAAGCCTGGAAACCTTGGCTACCCTGTGTTTCAGACTCAGTTCGCCAAAGTGGGAGTTTATATTTGTTATGATCGTCACTTCCCGGATGGTGCACGGGTGTTAGGATTAAATGGAGCAGAGATCGTCTATAATCCTTCTGCAACTGTTGCAGGACTTTCTCAATATTTATGGAAATTGGAGCAACCTGCACATGCTGCCGCGAATGGTTATTTCATGGGCTGCATCAACAGGGTAGGAGAAGAAAAGCCCTGGAACCTGGGAAAGTTTTATGGCACCTCTTATTTTGTAGATCCACGCGGACAGATTATTGCAGAAGGATCAGAAGATAAAGATGAATTGGTCGTTGCGTCATTTGATCTGGATATGATTGAGGAAGTAAGGAACACGTGGCAATTTTTCAGAGATCGGAGACCGGAAACTTATGGTAAATTAGTTGAACTATAATCTCATGTGAAAAATTGATATGAAAAATTTTAAAAATGAATTAATTTGATCATGAATTTCAAAAGCTATGTCGATTAAAAATAACAGGCTATCTCCGGAAGAGTATGCTGAAAATTTTAGTGAGATACATCCACCATTTGATAATAAAGATGCAGCGCTTGTAGAGGCCACACGCTGTTTGTTCTGTTATGACGCACCCTGTATAAAAGGTTGCCCTACCAGTATTAATATCCCTAAATTTATCAAACAGATCACGACTGAAAATATTAAGGGATCTGCCCATACGATATTTGTTTCCAACATTTTTGGCGGTGGTTGCTCACGTGTTTGCCCGGTTGAGAAATTATGCGAAGGCAATTGTGTCTATAATCTATTGGAAGAAAAACCAATTGAAATCGCGAGACTTCAACGGTGGGCCACAGATAAGATTATTGAGAATAATGTAAAAATATTTGATCGTAAAGCATCAATAGAAAAAAGAGTAGCGATTATAGGAGCTGGGCCTGCCGGGCTTTCATGTGCACATGTTCTTTCACGTGAAGGTGTGGATGTTACTGTTTTTGAAAAGGAAAGTAAAGGTGGTGGATTAATGACTTACGGTATTGCTGCTTACAAAGTTACTCCCGCCTTTTGCGATGCAGAAGTTGATTTTATTACTTCCCTTGGTGGAATCGAAATAAAATATGATTCTGAATTAGGCAAAGATATTACGCTTGAGCAATTGCAGGAAAATTATGATGCTGTTTATCTTGGAATTGGAGTTGGACTGGCAAACAAATTGAATATTCCCGGTGAAGAACTGGAGGGGGTAGTTGATGCGATTAAATTTATTTATGATATCCGAACAAACAATTATGCAAACATTCCGGTAGGAAATAAAGTAGCTGTCATAGGTATGGGAATGACTGCGATTGATGCGGCTACTCAATCAAAAAGACTTGGCTCGAATGATGTAACAATGATCTATAGACGAAGTGAAGCTGAAAAAAATTGTACACAGGTTGAATTGGATATTGCTTTGCTTGATGGTTGCAAAATGCAATGGCTTGCTTCCCCAAAAGAAATTATTGGCGAAAATGGAAAAGTGAAAGCATTGATCTGCGATGTGATGCAATTAGGAACACCTGATCACACCGGGAAACCGGCACCAACCCCTACCGGCGAAACTATTGCACTTGAAGTAGATATGGTAATTAAGGCAACAGGTCAAAGCCCTTTCATTGATTTGGTTAATGCTAATGGAATCGAAAATAGCAAGGGTAAAATTTCTGTTAATGATAAATCAATCACTAATATTCAGGGTGTTTTCGCTGGCGGAGATGCCGTAAATGGTGGTAAGGAAGTAGTGGATGCAGTGCAGGCAGGTAAGGATGGAGCAGCAGCGATACTTTCTTATTTTAAATTTTAAATTATAAATTTTAAATGAAAGAAAGCAATATAATTTGTGAAATGAGCTTTGATTTTTCTTTAAAGATTATTGGTCTATATAAGATATTGCAAGAGCATAAAGAGTATATATTATCTAAGCAATTGTTGAGGTCTGCAACAAGTGTAGGTGCAAATGTTGAAGAAGCTATTGCCGCGCAATCAAAAAAGGATTTTATTTCAAAAATGTCAATAGCATCCAAAGAGGCAAGAGAGTCCAGATATTGGCTTCGTCTACTTGATAAAAGTAAACTCGTTGACATAAATTATTTATCATATTTAGAAAGTGTTCAACATCTAATAAACATTTTAACTAAAATTGTAAAGACAAGTACGGAATCGAGCCATTCATGAATTTAAAATTCAAAATTTAAAATAATGGGTTTAGAAACAAACTTTCTCGGAATAAAATCACCCAACCCATACTGGTTGGCCTCC
>JBDTXP010000228.1:0-3720 GCA_040006135.1 Ginsengibacter sp.
AGCGCCATGGCATCCAGCAGAAATAACTTTTTTTCCATCGGGTAAATTTACAAAATAGAATGGTGGGAGAGAAAGATGTATGATGATGACAAGAATTTTTGATTTTGTTAAGGCAATAGTTATTTACAGGGCAAAGACTTTGACACCCGGTACATAACCTTAAGGAGATCATGTAAATCGGCCAGGAATAATTAAAACCTTGTCTCAATATAATAAGGCAACATCGCGCGCCATGTCGGCCAGTCGTGCTTCATATCTGTACCCCAGATGTCTAATTCATAATTAATTCCTTTGTTATATAGTACTCCGGCAAATTTTCTACTTGCTTCGGGATCTTCATAATCACCACTACCGCTAAGAATATGAATATGGTTACTTCTGCGAATATTTTCGAGATACCACTCGTCGTTAAGATTCGGAACGTACTCCATGGGGGAATTAAAATACACCTGGTCATCATTAAAACCTTTAGAATATTCCTTAAGATCGTATACTCCGCTCATGGCTATTACTCCATTTATAAGGTCTGGTCTTTTTAGAAAAAAATTCATACTATGCAATGCCCCAAAGCTGGCACCACACGTGATGATTGGCGTTTCCGGCGAAGTGCTATTTTTAATAAACGGGACTACTTCATTAAAAATATATTCGTTGAACTGGTTGTGGCGTATTGCTTTATGTTCGCCTGCCATTTCAGTATTAAGCCAGCTTTCATTATTAATGCTATTAACTGAAAATACTTTCACTTTACCGGCATCAATATATGGTGCAAGGGCATCTATTAGCAGAAACCGTTCGTACTCGAGATAATCTGCGGCGGCTGTAGGTACTAATAATAGTGCGAAACCAAAATCGCCATAAGTTACAGCAGGCATTTCTTTATTAAGGGAAGGGCTGTACCAGGAAGTGAGTTCTCTTTTCATGTTGAAATTTTGAGCAAAATAAGAAATTAAAATAAAGTTGATAGGTTATATGGCTTTCTCAAACACATTTTCAAATAAGCGCTTATTATTTTATCAATCCTTTTCTTAAAAAATGAATAGAATATTGTCTCGCTTAACACCTGACTTTCTCGCACATTATTAAGACGGTATATCGTTAATCTTCTTCACAAATTTTTAGTGGTGTTACTTTAATTATTCAAAAGGAAATATAAATAATGTAAATATTAAAGAAATATACTCGAAAATGACAAATAATCAGCGTGTGGAAAACCGTAAAAAAAATAAGAGAAATGGCAATTTTACTTATAAAAATATATTATCTTTCCTAATAATACTCAGGCTTCTTGCAACTAACCTTTTCTTGTAAAAATTAAAGAACGAAGAGCACTTCAACTGCTCACGGCTTTTATTTTACAAAAACACCTTACGCCTGGATGGGTTAAATAACTTCAGAAAACAAATATATAAAGGGAAATTAGTCCCTGTAATGAAGCTTTGAATCATGATAAAAATATTATTGGTAGAGGACGAGATGATTATAGCCGCGAAAATATCCATGCAGCTTACAGAGCTTGGTTATGAAGTAACAGCGATACTTCCGCGTGGTGAGGATGCTGTAGAACATGTGAAAGAAAGCAGCCCGGATATGGTATTGTTAGACATACAATTAAAGGGAAAAATAGATGGAATAGAAACAGCGAAACAAATAAAAAAGATGGTAGATATCCCCATCATATTTTTGACGGCGAATGCTGATGAAGCAACATTTAACAGAGCAAAAGAAACAAAACCTGCAGCCTTTATTTCAAAGCCATTTAAGCAATTGGATCTGCAACGCAGCATTGAGCTTGCAATAACTAAGATTATAACTGAGAATGTAAACTGTAACGATGAAATGACGATCGAACAACATCCCATAATTCTGAATGACCGGTTATTTATTCGTTGCCGAGATAAAATGATCAAAATAATGGTTGCAGATATATTATATATAGAAGCCGACCGCAATTACAGCCGAATTTTTACAAATAAAAAGGAATTACTGCTCACTCTTACGCTCAAAGCCATTGAATCAAAATTGCCCGCAGAAACATTTGTAAGAGTACACCGCTCGTACATTATAAATCTATCGCATGTTGATGAAGTGGCAAATGGCTACCTATTGATTAATGAAAAATCTATTCCTTTAAGTGGCAATCTCAGGGAAAATCTATTAGAAAGAATTCAAACTTTATAATAAACATCTTAAACATTTTAAATCTTTTGAACCACTTGAACCTTGCCTTCTTATGAAACTGTTTTTTACTTTATTTATTTTTTACTCTTCTATAGCTTACGGTCAAAAAACTCCATTTGACAGTCTCGAACAAAAGATTTCTTTAGAGAAAGTTGATACTCAAAAGCTAAATTACCTGAAGCAATTGGTAAATATGGCGTTTGCAACCGATATGCAACTAGCGCTGCTATATGCAAAAAGAGGAGTGGCACTTGCTGATAAGATCAATGATCAAAAACGGCAACCGGAATTTTATGAGATGGAAGGCCGAATGCATGCAAATCTTTTAAATCTTGACTCTGCGACTTTATTTTTTAATAAGGCTATGAAAGGATATGTGGATATTGGAAATAGAAAAGGGCAGGCGACCACTTTTTTTAAAATAGGCTGGGTTTTTAAAAAGAAAGGTGAGGCAGAAAAAGCATTAGATGCAGATTTGAATGCTTTAAAACTGATGGAAAATTTAGGTGACCCCCAAGGTCTGGCTGGCGCTTATGAGAGGGTTGCTGATGACCTGATCATTCAACAAAGGCTAAAGGAGGCGGGCAACTATGCACAAAAAGCAATTGACATATGTAAGGAAAATAACCTGCAACATGAAATGGTTTATGCACTCACAGGTGCAGGTTCAGTAGCGATTAATGATGGAAAAAATAAAGAGGCATTTGATTTTTTTGATGAGGCACTCCGCTTAGCAATAAATCAAAAACTTGATCCGGTTACGCTTTCCGATTTTTATAATAACAGGGGCAATGCATACAAAAGATTAGCAAAATATAAAGAAGCACTAAAAGATTATCAAACAGCCCACGATCTGGCGATTAAAGCTAATTATAACAATGCGATTGCCGCAACAATCGCTAATCTTGGTGAGGTAAATCTTTTATTGGGAAATTATAAGGAGGCGCTGTCGTATCAATTGGAAACAGTAAATCTGCAGGAACAAAATAATGACAAATCGAACCTGATAGAAAATTACCTGCATGTGAGCAATATTTATGAACACCTTGGCGATTACCATTCCGCCCTTGATTACCATAAAAAAGCGTTGGCATTGCGCGACAGTGTTTCTTCTGCAGAGAGCGACAGTACAATGTCGGGTATGCTTACCCGTTATGAAACAAAAAAAAAGGAAGCAACTATTTCTGTATTGGGCAAAGAGCTTTCGCAACAAAGGAAAATTCAGTGGCTGGGCGCGGGACTTCTTGCACTAATGGTGGCGTTTATAGTTTTTGGATATTTCACATTACAGATACGTATAAAACGAAGCAGATTACTAGCTGCTAAAAATGCTGAAAATGAATTGCTGCTAAAAGAAATACACCACCGTGTAAAAAACAATCTCGAAGTAGTTTCTAGTTTGCTCTCCTTACAATCTGCGCAGATAGATGACCCTCATACGCGCAACGCAATCCAGGAAAGCCAGAACAGAGTTCATTCTATTGGCATTGTGCACCAAAAATTATATCAGGGTAATACTCTTGATGCCATTGAAATGAA
>JBDTXP010000229.1:0-3694 GCA_040006135.1 Ginsengibacter sp.
TTGAATGAAGTTGTTCATCATCTTCTGAAATAGTATCCGGGAGGCTGAAGCTCAAATAAAAAATAGTATTGCTCCCGGAAATATCTAATCCTTCGTAGTGCGTTTTTATTTTTAAGTGATCTGGTAATTCCGTTTGTGCATATACGTTATCAATGTTTTCGTGAATGTGCAAATCATACATGTGTGCAACCAACTTCGTAAAATTATAAAGCTGCGGTGAATCAGTTTTCAAATGAATCTTCCCGCCAGGCCTCAGGATAGCAAGATATTTGCGTAAGAATTTTGGATGAGTTAGTCTTTTGGAGGCTTTTGATGTTCTCAATTGAGGATCTGGAAAAGTGATCCAGATAGCATCTATTTCACCATCAGCAAAATAATCACTGATCTTATCAATCTGTGTACGTAGAAAAGCAGCATTCACTATTTTTTCATCAAGTGCTTTTTTTGCGCCGGCCCAGATCCTGTTGCCTTTAATATCTATTCCGATAAAATTCTTTTCAGGAAATAATCTAGCGAGGCCAACGGTATATTCTCCCTTGCCGCAAGCTAATTCTAAAATGATTGGATGATCATTCTTGAAATATGAATTCCATTCTCCCCGCATGCCTGCAGGGTATTCCATCACATTGGGAAATGATTTTATTTCATTAAATCTCTTTAATTTCTTTTGCGCCATTTTGCCAAAAATACTTCACTTCTTTTTTTCGGCACGTGGTTATTTCAGAGCGCTGATTATTTCATCTTTATTAACTGAAATATTATTCATTACCATATTTGCGTTGGTTGCTATCTGGCTTTTATTCTGAATGATACTATTAGTTTGATCAACAGCGATATCTCCCTGATTTTTGGATGTTGAATGCGTCACGAGCTGTTTAATTCGCAAATCAGCATTTTCAGAGGCTTGCACCATGATCAGCACGATTATGCCTTTAATTTCGTGAGAGCCAAATGGCTGCATTATCTTTTTATTTTTTAGTTGCGATAAAAGACTATCTACATCGAGGGAATGATTGCTGAAATGATTACCCATATTTTCAATTAGATCCTTAACACCAGGTTTAATAGTGGGCATTGCTTTCGCATAAAAGTTTTTTACCTCGGGACTTAAAATATTGTTTACCTGTGCACAACTAACGTGATGGATAAACATAAAAACGATAAGTAATAGTTTCATCATATTTTTCTTTTTAATGATGTCCGCTATATATAAACGCTTTTTATTGGTTATAATTGGGGAAAATTTATAAAAGTTTTGCACAGTATTTTTTCGTAGCCATTGTTCTCTGTAATGTGCATTTTACCACAGGTGAAATACCTTGAAAATTTTTAAATGTGCCCGAACTGATATATAAAAATTATTTATTGGCATAATATTTCCGCAAACACATTAAACACATATTATAATGGAATATCCCTTAAAAATTAAAGGCCAGAGTGCACTTGTCACCGGGGCTAATAGTGGTATTGGAAAGGCAGTAGCTATAGCCTTAGGCGCTCAAGGCGCCAATGTTGTTGTTAATTATGTAACACATCCCGAGACTGCACAGCAGGTGGTGGATAAAATAAAAGAAGATGGTGGAAATGCTATTGCTATTAAAGCCGATGTAAGTAATGAAAGCGAAGTTCAGGCAATGTTTCAACAAATGTTTAAAGAATTTGAAACAATTGACATCCTTGTAAATAATGCAGGGCTCCAAAAAGATGCTTCATTTGAAAATATGACGCTTGCTGATTGGCAACTCGTTATTAATGTAAACCTTACTGGTCAATTTTTGTGTGCCCGCGAAGCCGTAAAAGAATTTTTAAAAAGGGGTGTAATACCCGAAAGAAGCAGAGCGGCGGGTAAAATAATTTGTATGAGTAGTGTGCACCAGGTGATACCGTGGGCCGGCCATGTAAACTATGCAGCTAGCAAAGGTGGAATAGAAATGATGATGAAAAGCATGGCACAGGAGCTTGCCCCAAAAAAGATCCGCATTAATAGTATTGGACCGGGCGCAATACAAACACCTATTAATCAATCAGCATGGGGTGATCCCGCCTCATTAAAAAGTTTACTCACGCTTATTCCTTACGGCCGTATAGGCGAACCTGAAGATATTGGTAAGGTTGCTGTGTGGCTTGCAAGCGATGAATCAGATTACCTTACTGGCACTACCATCTTTGTGGATGGCGGCATGCTGCTGTACCCAGGGTTTTCTACCAACGGTTAAAAAAAAATTATGGCAAGGAAAAGAACTGCAGAACAAAAGCGGCTTAATGACAATGCAGAAAAAGATGTACCAATTGAAATGTGGGGCCCTTACCTAAGTGAAAGACAATGGGGTACAGTAAGGGAAGATTATAGTCCTGATGGCGAAGCATGGCGATATTTTCCGCATGATCATGCACGTAGCCGCGTATATCGTTGGGGTGAAGATGGGCTGGGAGGCATTTCTGATATCAATCAACAATTATGTTTTTGCATGGCATTTTGGAATGGGAATGATCCTATTTTAAAGGAACGGCTGTATGGCCTTGGCAATCATGAGGGCAATCATGGTGAGGATGTGAAAGAGCTTTATTATTTCCTCGATAACGTGCCTTCACATTACTACATGAAATTTCTTTATAAATATCCCCAGGCAGCGTATCCATACCTTGACCTATTGAACACCAACAGATCGCGTGGGAAATCAGATCCGGAATATGAAATACTAGATACTGGAGTTTTTAATGATAACAGGTATTTTGATATAACATTTGAATATGCAAAAAATGACAGTGAAGATATTTTTATAAAAATTGAAATTATTAATCGCGGACCTGACAAAGCACCGATCACTGTACTTCCTACATTATGGTTTTTCAACAGCTGGCATTACCTGGGAGACCATACTAAACCGACAATCGTACAGGAAGCGAAACAAATACTGAAAGCAAGCCATCCGGAATTGGGGGATTATTTTTTATATTTTCAAAAAACAGATGAAGTATTATTTACTGAGAATGAGACCAATTTTGAGCGATTGTTTCAAAAGCCGAATGCAAGTGAATTTGTAAAAGATGCATTTCATGATGCCATTATTCATGGAAAAAATCTCGATCAATTAAAAAAGAAAAAGCAAGGAACTAAATGCTCGCCGGTATATTTTTATGAAATAGAACCTGGTAAATCCGAAGTAATTTACCTACGGTTAAAAAATAAAAGTGTTGCTGATTTTTTCCCCCAGGGATTTGAAGAAATTTTTACACTCAGGAAAAAAGAAGCAGATGAATTTTACGAATCGGTACATCCGCACGGTTGCTCCGCAGATCATAAAAATATTCAACGCCAGGCTTTTGCAGGAATGTTGTGGAACAAACAATATTATCATTATGATCTTGAGCGTTGGATCAACCATGGTGATGGTATAACACCAGATACAGAAGAAAGAAAACTTGGGCGCAACCATACCTGGAAATATTTAAAAAACCAGGATATTCTTTCTATGCCGGATAATTGGGAATACCCCTGGTATGCCTCGTGGGATACCGCTTTTCACTGTATTACACTTGCCCTGATTGACCCTGTGTTCGCAAAGCACCAACTTACTATTCTCATGAGAGAGTGGTATATGGATCCACAAGGAAGGCTGCCGGCATATGAATGGGATTTTAATGATGTAAACCCACCTGTGCATGCCTTTGCTGCATTGCAGGTTTACAAAAC
>JBDTXP010000230.1:0-3686 GCA_040006135.1 Ginsengibacter sp.
GAATGGATGAGGTAATAAGCAACATCAATATCATTTGGAATATCAGTCAAACTTTCTTTCTTTAAAAAATCTGCTTCAATTACTTTGATATTTGCAGTTAAATAATTTGTGCTGTTAAACCGGTTTTTATCTCTTACACAGCAAATTACCTCATGGCCATTTTCCAACAAAACAGGTAGTAATCTTTGAGCGATGTATCCTGTAACCCCGGTCAGTAATATTTTCATAAAATGGATTTCTGAAATCTTCTCTAAAGCAACTCTTCAGCTACTAAATATTGATTGTTTTTATTATGGTATTTACTAAATTGAGAATGCAATTAATTTTTTTTAACCCTCAATCTCCGCGCCCTATATACACGCTTAATGTGCATTGTTTATCAACCTGCTTTTGTAGAGAGCAAAAACTCAACCATGTTCTCGATGTTCTTATCAATATTATTTGCGAAGTTCCAAGCAACTGCCAGAATATTATGCAAGTAGGTTATTCTCAACAGCATTTTCCGTAACATTATATCATAGCTTGCAGCAGAACGAGTGGCTGAATAAAAAAAGCTGTTATTCTCATGAATAACAGCTTCCAATTTTTTAATCAGGTTCCAAATAATAATTTCTTTTAATTATTTTATCAGTTTTACCAGGCGCCAGGTGAGGCTCTTAATTTCTTAAACCTTTTGAACTTCTTAAACCTCTTTAACCTTTACCCTCATGCCGGCTTACTTACAGACTTTAAACCATTACTGGTTATTAACATAATAGTATTGTTCCAAAGTTGCATGTCTATTAAAATTTCATTTTCATCCAGCTCTATAGTATTTACTTCTTTGCCTTTTTTTATATCATAGATGGTAATGTTGTCTCTGCCTGTTTCTTTTTTCTTCACTTTTTTCTGACTGGCGAGATATACATAGTTCTCGTCGGCAGTTAAAAAATTATTAGAAGTTTTGCGTACGCCAAAGCTGCTATGGTAGCGCAATCCACGCATGGTGGAAAGCCGGATATCATCAGTGCTCCACAAATTTTTTCCTTTACTTGTGTAGGCAGAGAGTACAAAGTTGGTAGATACAAATACCATGTCACCGTTTACGTACATATTGCCTGAGCCACTTTCTTTGTCAATATTATCGCTCCACTCATCGTTCAATTTTTCGTTGGCCGCGAATACCCTGCTTGATGCACCTCCGCTTGCTATATTTCCAAACACCAGGTTATCTTTTACAAAAACAGGCCCGTAGGTAATACATTCAAATTGCTTGGTCATACTAAATTTTTGGGTATCATCTATAATCTTGCCGGCATAATCAACCTTTTTCAGTTTGTTGAAAGCGCATGTATAAATAAAACCACCTTGCAACAAAGGCTGATTGGGCGTCAACTGACTGATCATACCCTTTACTAAACCACCATTACCACACACTTCTGTTACCGCTATTTCTTTACCTGTAGCCCTGTCAGTAATACTCATAGTATTTGAGCGAAGTACCGCAACAATATTTTTGTCAATGCCCGGAATGGACAGCCTCGACTGTACGCTACTTGGCTGGCTCCATAATAATTTGCCATCAGATGATATACTACCTATAGTGGCATTACTAAATGATTTTACATCGCCTAAACGATTCAGCCAAAATCCACCTTTCTTATCAATGCCATCATAATCATAAGTGACAAATACAACGCCGTTTTCGTCCACCTCCATCAGCCTGTTATCAGCTGCCGGCAATGTAACTTGCCATTCTACTTCCTGTGGTGATTTTAAACAAGCTACTCCTGTAGCGCCTGCCACATAAATCTTAGATTGATAAACTTTTAGGTGCGTGAGATTGCCAATATTCAATTGCGCAATATTTGTTTGTGCAAAGCACATTGCAATTGAAAGGAAAAATAATAGTTTCAGTTTCATTTTGTTTTATTTATAAAGTTTTGGAAAATGGAAAAGGTGAAACTAAGGTTATTGGCCACAATAAAAAATGTGATAAAAGTAGTATGGCACTCTTGATGCACTCGTATCCGCATTTAGCAAACCCCATAATTTATTATGAACACGCCGACATTTTCAAAGCTTGTTCACGATGATAAATTTTATTTGATTTTTTGTACCTACTTTCATCCCGTAATTTTAAATGTTAACTATTCATTTCAAACAAAATTTAAAATAACAATCAACCTTTAATAAATGTGGTGGCATTATATATTAGTTTTCTTAGGTGCCCTGTTATTTGATATTGCCCCTTTTCCTTTTCTTCCTGCGTTTACGATAATGTTATTTCTCCAGATATTTTTTCATTTAAATATGTGGTTGGTAATTGTGGTCGGGGTAATCGGCTCGGTTTTAGGCAGGTATATTCTTCTTTTATATTCACCCTTAATCGCAGGTAAGTATTTAAAAGTTTCGAAGAATGAGGACATACAGTTCCTGGGTGAAAAAATGAGGGAGAATAAATGGAAAGGTCAGATGGTAATCCTTGCATATTCATTGTTACCACTTCCCACCACACCACTTTTTTTAGGCGCAGGCATTTCAAAAATAAAAGCCCGGTATATTATTCCGTGGTTTCTCATTGGCAAATTTACAAGTGACACTATTGCATTAAAGGTTGGCAAATATGCCTCAGAAAATGCCGGAAGTATATTTGAGAACGCATTGTCCTGGAAGTCTCTTACAAGCCTGGTTTTGGGATTGTCAATGCTTTTTTGTCTTTTTTTTATTAATTGGCGAACGTTGATTCAGAGAAAGAAATTGGTGTTCAATTTTAAAATATGGAAGTAGATACTGTTATCATGATAGCGCTTTAAATTTAGAACTTAAGTTAAGTGGGTTTGGAAGAACAGTAATATCGTAGGGACAGGTCGTGACCTGTCCTTAAATCAAATGATAAAACCTGGACAGGTCGCGACCTGTCCCTACATACTTTTGTGGCAACCAAATCCCAAATCCTTAGCCCTTGGCGCACGAAACTTTTTTTCTAATCGGTAAATCTTCACCAAGAAGTAATTAAGAAAAATATACTTATACGATAAATAACTTACGTCTACCTTCACGCACTTTCTTTAATTTTTCATTAGCTTATTTTTCTTTTCTCAAACATCAAATACTAAATACTCAACTAATTTATTGGAAACAATTTTCAACACGCTTATTGATAGTTATATTAACGATAAGGTGGGCATAGCTGAGCATTTTTTGAATGATTCATTGGCGGGACATCTCAAAGAAAATCTCACCACTCTTTTTGCACAAAATAAAATGCAACATGCCGGTACCGGCAATAACGCAATCGTGGATCGTAATAAATTGATGAGAGGAGATAGTATTCACTGGCTCGACAGAGCGCATAACGATGTACATGAAAACAGTTTTTTTGACCTTATGGATGAATTCATAAAATATCTGAATGAAAATTGCTACACAGGAATCAGTAGTTATGAGTTTCATTATACATTGTATGCGCCGGGCACTTTTTATAAAAGACACATGGATCGTTTTCAAAATAATGACAGCCGCAAGTTTTCAATGATCATGTACCTCAATACAGAATGGGTTACCGAAGATGGCGGAGAGCTTTGTATTCACCACAATGGTGCTAAGCAAAATATTTCACCCATTAATGGTAAGGTCGTGTTCTTTAAAAGCAATGAACTGGAGCATGAGGTTTTAATCACACATAAAAACCGGATGAGCATTAC
>JBDTXP010000231.1:0-3661 GCA_040006135.1 Ginsengibacter sp.
TCGGGGCCTATCAATGCTTCCACATATTTTACATCGCTGAATGAAGGATCTTTGGAGCTTGTACTTGCCCACAATACTTTTTGTTTTTTTGCTCCTTTCTTTTCAAGGTTTCTAAAACGATCACTAAAGAAAACGTCTTTATATATATGATAAGCTTCTTTTGCAGAGGCTATTGCAATCTCACCTACCAACTTGTCTAATTTTTTTTCTTTTAAAATGGGATCAATCATAACATCTATGCGACTTAGGAAGAAGCTGGCAACAGATGCAATATGATCAATAGGCTGGTTAGTTTTTACACGATCCTCCAATCCGGAAATGTAAGCTTCCGCAACTTCTTTATAACGGTCTAATCCGAATAACAATGTGACATTAATGTTCACGCCTTCACTGATGCATTTGCGTATGGCAGGTATACCTTCCTTCGTTCCGGGTATTTTAATCATTACATTTTCGCGGTCAAGAGTCTTCCATAATTGCACGGCTTGTTTGATAGTTCCGTTTGTGTCATTGGCTAAATGAGGGGAAACTTCCAGGCTTACAAAACCGTCGGTTCCTTTTGATTGATCATAGATGGGTTTAAGTATATCTGCTGCCCGCCTGATATCACTAGTGGCGAAGCCAAAGAATATTTCTTCATTACTTTTATGTTCATCTGCCATTTTTCGAATGTCTTCATCATAATCCGAACTTGATGTAACTGCTTTTTCAAAAATTGATGGGTTTGAAGTAATTCCACTCAATCCATCTTCGTCAATTAGTTTTTGGAGTTTGCCACTATCCATTAATTCGCGGTCAAAAAAATCCAGCCAAATACTCTGTCCTAAATCGTGAATATTTTTTACTTTGTTCATTTATATTTATTTAATTCTTATAAAAATAATTTTCTTAAACTTTTTCTTCATTTAATTGATTTACAAAGCCTCAAAGTGTGTGCCACCAATACATATAAGTAAATGTGGATGAATAAATGGTATATATTCCTTTACCTACACAAAAGGAAAATTTTGTAGCCGAACCTGGTAATACTTATACCTTTTTTCATAATCATTGCGCAATTTAGAGGTATTCATGATTAGAAATAAAACATTGAAAAATACATAAATGTAATTGCCTCGATATCTCTATTACCACTTTTTTATATTAACTATTTGAGTTTCTTCCTTGGGGAAAAATTACAAGTGACAAGGCCAATTATTTACAAATGGATTATAAGAAAAATTTTAGATCTCAAAAAATTGAAGGAAAGTTTTATTTGACTTGTAAGCTATTTTAAAAGATCTAAAAACCATTGATGGTAAATCATGGCAGCCAATCTTAATAGTTCATATATTTTATTTTCCTTTTTCAACACTAGTATCATATGTTCCAAGTCTTGCGGCAGCATCGCATTTGGCGCGGAAGTATAATAATTTTTGTGCTTCTTCAGCATTTGCATCTTGTCCTTTCCACATATCCAACGCGGGTTGTTGGATAGCTCTCGCAAAAGAAAACGAAACGATCCAAGGAAGACGGTTTCTAAACTTTGTGTGGATCGCATTCAAATGCGCAGTTGCATCTTCTGGTGATTGACCACCGGATAAAAATGCAATCGCAGGCATCGCTGCAGGCACAGATGCAAGTAAACAATTTACAGTGGCCTCAGCTACTTCATCAATGCTGTTTTGATGGCTGCTTTCTGTTCCGGCAATTACCATATTTGGTTTTAAGATCATACCCTCTAAATCAATTTTAAATTGAAATAGTTGATAAAAAAGGATTTGTAAAACTTTCTCTGTTACCTCATAACATCGTTGTATCGTATGATCTCCAGTCATCAATACTTCAGGTTCAACAATTGGTACAATGCCCGCTTCCTGGCAGAGTGCTGCGTATCGTAAAAGTGCATGTACATTAGCTTCAACACATGCTACGGTTGGAATTCCATCTCCAATCTTAATTACACCACGCCACTTCGCAAATCGGGCACCCATCTTTTTATATGCTGCTAAACGTTCCCGCAAGCCATCCAGGCCTTCTGTAACTTTTTCATTGGGAAAGCCGGCCATCGATTTAGCACCCATGTCAACTTTTATTCCCAGGATTATTCCGGCTTTTTTCAATACATCAGCCATGGGCACACCATCTTTTGTTTTCTGCCTGATGGTTTCATCATATAATATAGCACCACCAATACTTTCATTCAAACCCGGAGTTGTAACGATCAGTTCCCGATACTTACGATGCATTTCAATTGTTTGCGGAATGCCTGCTGCCGCAAATCGTTTATTAATTGTGCCTGTGCTTTCATCCATGGCAAGCAATCCTTTGCCATTAGCAAATAATTGCTGAATAGTGTCTTTTAAAATTTGTTTATTCATTTGTTGCGGACTCTTTAATAATTGTCCTGGAAATTTTAATTCAATTTTTTGAAAAATAATCTCTCACAAAAGCATGTTCCTCATTCTCCGTCATTTTATCACTTGGTTTTGTTTCAATTTTTATATCAGAAAAATGAAGATCCGCTTTTAAAATATTGAGAAGTTCAGTTCTTGCATTAGTAGGACCAAATAATAAAACCTCATCATAATTTTTGATAGATTCCGCAATAGCCTGATAGTATTGTGCCTCTTGTTGCTGGTTTTTTCTCTGCATAAAACTTTCACCTTTTTGTAATGTAAATTCCTTTTCCTCGTGGGTGGAATCTGAAGAAATGATCTTCGTTACAATTGGGTCGGCATATTCCATTAAATGTGCACTTGCATGATCCATCCATATTCCTAGTTTCTTTTCAGTTGTCATTGTTATTGTTTTTTGTGTGAATAAAAATCTATTTCATTTTTCAAGGGTTGGTAGGGACACCAACCCTTGCGTTATGCAGTGGGCGGTACAGACACCGCCCACGAATTAGATTTAAAAATTTATTTTTTTGTATCTGCTGTCTTCCATTTCCAGTTGAGGATTTCAGGCAAGTCCTTGCCGTGTTCATGTACATAATGTTTGTGTTCAATCAATTTATCCTTTAACTGCTGTTTCAAATAAGCGCCCTTGCTACCCAGATGAGGCAACCGATCAATCACATCAATTACCAGGTGAAACCGATCAATATCATTTTGAACTCTTAAATCAAACGGCGTTGTAATGGTTCCTTCTTCTTTATAACCTCTTACATGTAGATTATGATTGGTTCTACGATATGTAAGACGATGCACCAGCCATGGATATCCATGAAAGTTGAAAACGATGTGTTTGTCTTTAGTAAAAATGGAGTCATAATCCTGCTCACTCAATCCATGTGGATGTTCTGAACTGGATTGCAGTTTCATGAGGTCGACTACATTTACAACTCTCATTTTTACTTCGGGTAGATGTTCCCGTATTATCGAAACTGCCGCCAGTAATTCTAACGTTGGAGTATCACCACAACAAGCCATTACTATATCGGGTTCGGACCCCTGGTCGTTACTTGCCCATTGCCAAATGCCAATACCCTCGGTACAATGCACTACCGCTTCATCCATCGTAAGCCATTGTGGAAGCGGATGTTTGCCGGCAACGACCACATTTACATAATGACGGCTGCGCAGGCAATGATCAAAAACAGATAGGAGGCAATTGGCATCGGGTGGTAAATAAACCCGGACAACATCTGCTTTCTTATTAATTACATGGCCCAGAAAGC
>JBDTXP010000232.1:0-3652 GCA_040006135.1 Ginsengibacter sp.
TTTAAAATTTATTTGAGTTAAAGGTATTTACAATTTATTAAAATTCTACATAATTAGTGCCACATTAAATTACGCTGAAAATCAACTTTAAAAAGTTAATACAATCCTATTTTTTCACTAACCCTTTGTAACTTTCGCAAAAAATAAATATGCCAGATAAAAATAATTTTCTAGCGGCTATGAAAGCAGGCTATACATTTAAAGGAGAAACAATTAAAATTGGTGCCGGAATGTATAATGATGAAGTGATTCCCGAGGCTGAAATCTTAATACCACTGTCCACAATGAACCGCCATGGATTGGTGGCAGGTGCTACAGGAGGTGGAAAAACAAAATCTTTTCAAATGATTGCGGAGGGGCTGAGTGATGCCGGGGTACCTGTTTTACTTTTGGATATCAAAGGTGATCTTAGTGGTATTGCTGAAGCCGGAGCCCTAAATGACAAGATAAAGGATAGATATCAAAAACTGAATATGGAATATAAGCCAACAACTTTTCCTGTTGAGTTATTATCCCTAAGCGAGCAAAAAGGTGTGCGTTTGCGGGCCACTGTTTCAGAATTTGGTCCCATACTTATTTCAAAAATTCTGGGATTAAATGATACCCAAGGAGGTGTGGTAGCAATGATCTTTAAATATTGTGATGATAACCATTTGCCGCTATTAGATCTTAAAGACTTTCTTAAAGTGCTTCAATATGCTACAAATGAGGGCAAGGCAGAATTACAACAATCATATGGAGCTATTTCCACAACGAGTACTGGTACAATTTTAAGAAAAGTAATTGAATTACAGCAACAAGGTGCTGATCAGTTTTTTGGAGAAAAAAGTTTCGAGATAGATGATCTAATGCGTTTTACACGTGACCAACGTGGAATGATAAGCGTATTACGAGTAATGGATATCCAGGATAAACCTAAACTTTTTTCAACTTTTATGCTTCAAATGCTTGCTGAATTGTATGCAACATGCCCTGAGGTAGGAGACGTAGCCAAGCCTAAACTAATTATGTTTATTGATGAGGCTCATCTTATTTTTGAAGAAGCCAATAAAGCTTTGCTGGATCAATTAAACACCGTAATTAAACTAATAAGGAGTAAAGGAATTGGGATCTTTTTTTGTACGCAAAATCCTATGGATGTACCTGCAAGTATCCTTGGCCAGCTAGGGCTAAAAATTCAACATTCATTACGGGCCTTTACAGCAAATGACAGGCAAGTGATAAAGCAAACAGCGCAGAACTATCCTGAAACGACTTTTTATAAAACAGAAGATCTTATAACCCAATTAGGAATTGGTGAAGCATTAGTTACGCTCTTGAATGAAAAGGGAATTCCAACGCCACTTGCTCATGTCATGATGTGCACTCCCAGAAGCCGTATGGATATATTGAGTGAAGGTGAGATCTCTGGAATTGTAAATCAGTCTCAATTAGTAGGGAAATACAATAAGGTAATTGATAGCGAGAGTGCATATGAAATATTGACTGCCAAATTGCAGGCGGCTGCAGATAAATTACCTCCTGCAACAACTACAGGAAAGGTTGCTAAACCAGAACCATCTACATTAGAGAAAATAACAGATAATACTGTAGTTAAAAGCATGCTTCGCACCGCAGGCAACTCTATTGTGCGTAGCCTTCTTGGCTCATTAGGACTAGGGGGAAGAAGCAAGTCTTCCAAGAGTTGGTTTTAACCAATTAATAATTATTTAACCGTTTACTCAATAAAAAACAGGGTTTAATATCTATTTCATAAATTTTATAGCCACTTAATCAAAGCCGCTTGCATGAGAAAAAGGAAGCACTTATATTTGCATCGGTTTTTCATAGGATATTGGATTTTAAAGCGGGACTAGATTTTCATCTGGGTCCCCTTTTTTTTGTTCCTACCCGATTGAGGGGTGGTCATTATTTTCCCGTGCTATTTATTTTTCGTCATATAGATAAATCCCTCCGGATTGATATCAAGAATTTGTTCTTGTTGCAAAAAGGAAAAGACTTTTTCAAACTTTACTTTATTGGTTATTTTGATTTTCCTTTTCAAATCATCAAGTGTTATCATTTCCGACGTTGCTTCTTTAATAGCTTCACTAATCATATTAAATTCGCCGGCTTCCAGCTCATTCTTACGATTTGCAATACAATTATCGCAAACGCCGCATTGCCTGGCTGATAAGTCATTAAAATAAAATGAGATGACCTGGCTGCGGCATTTTATTTTTTCCTCAGTAAAATCCACCATCATTTGTATTCTTCTTTCAAAAGATTTCTTTCTTTTGACTATATCCTTTTCATTAATATGGAGGTCACTTGTTTTTACCCGGTCACGCATAAATGTGATCTGTGGTTTATCCTTCTGAGGTATGTATTCAAGTTTTTGCATTTGATGTAGTGCGTGTAAAGCTTCAATTGTTTCGGGCAATGACACGGAAATAAATTGAGCAAGTTGGGATTCATCAATTGAAGATGGAAAATCCAATATACCGTCATACAACCTCAATAAGCCTTTAATAACGGGCGCATAAAAAGGGTAACTTTCTTCAAAGATTTCAAGATCTTTTTTTCCGGATGTAAAAACAATAGTAGCTGGTGCAAAAAATAATTCACTGTAAATAAGAATTTCTTCCTGCTCAAGTATTTTTAGAACATTGTTTACTAAATATGCATCCAGCTTAAAATTTTTTACAAAAGAATTAATTTCAAATTCAAATGATTGCCCTTCGCCTGTTCCGGCAGGTATCTGAAAAGAATTACAGAGTGCTTCATAAACTTTTCTGATATTTTCAAAAGATGGAAATTTTATTTCGGGCCTTTTTAATAAATCCTGGAGTTCGGCATCACTATAAAGTAATACTGCAAACGATTTCTTACCATCCCTGCCAGCACGGCCTGCTTCCTGGTAATAATATTCCAGCGTTTCGGGCACATCATAATGGATCACAGTTCTTACATCTGCCTTGTCAATGCCCATACCAAAAGCATTGGTACAACACATAATTCGGGTTTGGCCTTTTATCCATTCATCCTGTTTTCTATTTCGGTCTTTATTGTTTAAACCTGCATGGTAAAAGTCTGCCTGGATTCCTTGCGCATTCAATATGCCGGACACGTCCTGTGTTTTTTTTCTGCTTCTGCAATATACCAGCCCGCTACCATCTACCTTACGCAGAATAGTAATTAATTTTTCCTGGCGGGAACTCGCTTTAAAAGCACTGTAGGAAAGATTGGGCCTTTCAAATGATTGCTGGAATAAGTTCCTGTTTGTTCCAAAAAGCAATTGATTTTGAATATCCAACTGAACATCGCGTGTTGCAGAGGCAGTAAGCGCAAGCACAGGTATTTTAGGAAAGTGTGCCCTTATTGCAGCGATGCGTAAATAGGCAGGACGAAAATCGTAGCCCCATTGCGAAATGCAATGTGCTTCATCTACAGCAATCAGATTGATAGGTAATGAGGGTAAATATTCAAGAAAAAATGGGCTTTCCAGCCTTTCAGGAGAAACATATAAAAATTTAAAATTTCCATATAAAGCGTTATCCAAAGTTTTTTTTACCTCTATAAAATTCATTCCTGAATGAATTAATAAGGCATTAATATTTTTTTCTTTTAAATGTTGCACCTGGTCTTTCATCAGTGCAATAAGTGGACTTAT
>JBDTXP010000233.1:0-3630 GCA_040006135.1 Ginsengibacter sp.
ATTACTTATTTCCCAATTGGCCAATCCTAAGATGGGTTTCATTTGTGGGGATTCTTTACTTATATATTGGAACAGCATTCCCCGCGCTGAAAGTTATCTTGTGTATACCCTTGGTGCGCAATATATGCAAGCCATAAAGAACATAAGCGACACATCCATAATATTGACAAAGGCGCAGGTGGCTGCAAAATTTATTGCGGTAGCACCTATAATAGCAAAGGATACCGGAACGAGAAGTTATGCATTTAGATATGACTTGCAGGCTTCGGGTTGTTATATAAATTCTTTTTTTGCCGTAAGCGATGGCAGTAATGTTATGCTAACGCTCAGCATTGGCACTACTTATTTGATCGATTCCACTTCTTTCGAAATTCAGGAAGGTGGCCATTTCAAAACTATTTACACTACCGGTTACTTAAATCAATTTAGTTATCAATATAATTTTCCTTTCCTCAAAGAAGGGGTTAATTATTTTCGTGCGCGCATAAAATTATCAAACGGTACTATAATTTACAGCACCGTGCAATCGGTGATTTATATTCGCCCTGGTAATTATATTTTAGCACCAAATCCTTTACGAAAAAATCAAACGCTCAATATTTATTCAGGAGGTTCAGGCGATGCCACATTTTATTTGTATGATGCCGAAGGCCGTCTCATTTTTGTGAAACAAATTTCAGCAGTCTATGAATTTATTGACTTACACCACTTTCACTCCGGCCTGTATTTTTTTGTAATAAAAAAAGCAAACGTAAAAAAGGCGACCGGGAAATTAGTAATAATTGAATGAGTTTTATTTTATAGGTTGTACTTATTCCGGAATCTTTTTATCCTGAAAACTTTTCCCACAATCTATATGAGAATTGTACCTTGCTTTAGCAATTTTTTCTACATAATTATATACCACTCTGTTTATAAAAAAATTAAAACGTCTTACATTAGCATGATAAAAATAATCGGTTTCGTAAATATCATTTTAGCTGCGTTACTTGCGGGTACAAGCTTTGGAATATGGATTGGATTCAATCCAATGAACTATTCTCCATCAACTTATGTAGAACAACAACAAAATTTACTTAGATCATTAAACACATTGATGATTATTTTAGTTTTTACCGCTACACTTACAACTATTGTGTCTGCTATTCTTCAAAGGAAAAATAAGAAGACTTTTATCACTTTACTTATTGCAGCCGGTTTTTTTATTGGATGTATTTTAATTACAAGATTTGGTAATGTGCCTATACAAAATAATATGCTGACATGGATCACCAATTCGCTGCCTGCCAACTGGGCGGTATTACGAGCTGATTGGTGGCGCTTTCATAAAATGAGAACTATAACTGAATTAATAGCATTGTGCCTCATTGTATGGACAAGCATAAAAAACGAATCTACAATCGTTTATTGAAGTAGCAGAATTTTGAGAGAAGTTGGCAGGAATGAATGCTTTAATAAAAAAGCACATCAAAAAAAAACAGTATAATGATTATCCTCATTGTTATCAACGTAATTATTTTTTTATTACTCTCAATACTACATTTTTATTGGGCTTTTGGCGGTAAACTTTGGTATTCAGATGTATTGCCGACAAGTACAAATGGATTGAGAAAAATAAATCCGGGTATGATTGCTGGATTTGTTGTTGCCTTTGGCCTGTTGTTTTTTGCAATAATAATATTGGGGAACCGCGGGTTATTAGATAAATATATTAGTGTAAAATATTTCCGGTATGGCACTCTTATTATTGCGGCTATTTTCCTTTTCAGAGCAATCGGTGATTTTAAATATATTGGGTTCTTTAAGAAGATAAAGGGGACAAAATTTGCAATAAATGATTCTGTTATTTATTCGCCATTATGTTTATTTATTTCATTTGTTAGTTTACTTATTTTTTTATTTCATTAAAAAATGAAAGAGTAATACCAAAATGACAGCATAAACAATAATCTTCGTTTTAGTAAAATTGATGAATTGTTTAGGAAAAAATTTGAAACTTTGACATAAATTTTATTTGCAAAAAATAATTGAACGTACTATCTTGGATAGCCATTACCTTATAAAATTACTCCATGCGTTTCTTCATAGTTAGCTTTGTCATATGTCAATTGTTTTCTAAGCCTTTGCAGGCACAAGTTGCGGGATGCATGGATCCCAATGCACCTAACTATGATCCTGCAGCGACCGTCAGCAATGGTTCTTGTGCCTACCCTGATGCGACAGTTGCATTAAAAAACTTAAAAAAAGCCATACTTCCAGGTACTGTTAACGAGATCAGCGGAATAATTTTCTTTGATGGTAAAGTATATGGGCATAATGATAGTGGCGGGGATCCGGCAATTTATGAAATAGATAGCACGACCGGAGTCATTACAAAAACGATAACATTACAGGGAGCCACAAACGTAGATTGGGAAGATATTACGCAGGATGATATGTATGTATATGTAGGTGATATTGGAAACAATGCAAGTGGTAACAGAACAGATTTGAAAGTTTACCGCTTTCCAAAACAAGACATCAGGAATATTGCAGGTAATTCCGGCACTGTTCCTTCATCAGATATTGAGGTAATTAACTTTAAGTATGAAGATCAAACTGATTTCACTGCCACCGCTGCTAATTCCACAAGGTATGATTGTGAAGCAATAATTTATGATAATGGCAAGTTGCATTTATTTACAAAAAACTGGATCGGTAGTTACACAGTTCATTATGTACTTAATGCCATTCCTGCGCAAGGTGTCCAGGTTGCGATCAGGAAGGATAGCATGAACACAGGTGGTGTAAAAATCACGAGTGCTTCCAAAATAAATTCTAAAACATCTGTGTTGCTGGGATATGAGGTAGTAGCGCCGCCTTCTGGATACATGTGGGTCATATCAGGTTACAGTGATATGGATGCAATATTAGAAACAGGAAATAAGCAAAAAATAAATCTCGGTGGAATAGTAGATGTTGGAGGAGGAGGCATCGGCCAGGTGGAAGGCATTACGGTTGTAAATCCCGGCAGAGTTTTTATTTCCAGTGAATATTTTACTAAAACTGTTTTTGGCGTTCCTTTCACCGTGCAGCAAAGCTTGTATGGGTTAAATATTATTCAGTGGATTCCTTTATCTGTTCTGACTAATGGCTTCGCCGACCTCTCTGCCTTAGCAGTGAACAATAAAATGGTGATACGCTGGAAATATGATAGACAAAATTTCGATCATTTTAATGTGGAATCCTCACATGACGGAATGCATTTTTCAGTTGCAGGAAAAGTAATGAGCGAAACAGGAGTTCATGCGTTCATGTTCACAGACCCTGCCCTAGCGCTGGCTGGTGGCGTTTACTACCGCATCAAAGTAATCATGAATGATGGAACTTTTGCTTACAGTAAAATTATTTCTGTAAATAGTCAGCAAACAAAACATTTTAATCTTAACGCTTCGCCATCACCCTTTCAGCAGGCGATACACCTATCTCTACATTCTGATAAAAACCGTCAAATAATACTGAACCTTCTTGATTCGCATGGAAGAAAAATACTTACAAAGAAGTGGAATTGCACAAAAGGTGACAATCAATTTGAATGGCAAAATTTATCTTCTTTACACAAGTCGGTTTACTATATTACTGCGGAAGCGG
>JBDTXP010000234.1:0-3593 GCA_040006135.1 Ginsengibacter sp.
GAAATGCAATGGTACAATTACTGGAAAACGGAAAGATTAAAATGGCATGAAAGCCTAGGTATTTCTGCGGAAAAACTGCGTTATCATGACCATGTAAAATTGGCTCATTATGCAAATGCTGCAGTGGATATTGAGTATGAATTCCCTTTTGGTTTTAAAGAGTTGGAAGGGATTCACAGTCGCACCGATTTTGATCTAAAGCAACACCAGGAATTAAGCAAAAAGAAAATTCAATATTTTGATAATGAGCTAAAGGAAGATGGAAAGCCTGTGGGAAATTATGTGCCTTATGTGGTAGAAACTTCAGTAGGTTTAGATCGTTTATTTCTTACCATTATTAGCAGTTCTTATGCAGCAGAAAAATGGCAAAAAGAAGATGGAACTGAAGACAGTCGTGTTGTTTTAAAAATACCTGCTAAAATTGCTCCTTACAAATTGGCCATTCTACCATTAGTAAAAAAAGATGGCTTACCAGAAATAGCGCGACAATTGATGGACGAATGCAAACCAGCCTTCTACACTTTCTACGAAGAAAAAGATAGCATTGGCAAGCGTTATAGGCGGATGGATGCTTTGGGGACACCGTTTTGCGTTACGATAGATCATCAAACAAAAGAAGATAATACCGTAACTATAAGGTATAGGGACACGATGGTTCAGGAAAGAATTGCCCTCGCAGATGTGAAAAAATTAATATTAGAAAAGATAAGCTAGAGATTGCAAAAAGTTCTCATAGAGTTTAAATCCTTCGAAGACTAACTGAATATTTATCAATAAGCATGCAAGAGAATAAAATCATATTATTGATTGAGAAATTTAAGTCTCTCCACTTGTCAAAAATAATTGATTTTGATAAGTTTAATGAATATGCAATTACCCATCACTCCACAAGTATTGAAGGAAGTACACTCACGGAAATTGAAACCAGGCTTTTATTAGAAGAAGGCGTAACACCAAAAGGAAAGCCTTTGGTCCATAGCCTTATGGTAATGGATCATTACAATGCGTTGTTGTTTATTATTAAATGCGCCAAAGAAGACAAATCTATTACGCCGGAATTTATTCAACAAATAAACGCGCAGGTTATGAAACAAACCGGGTCTGTCTATGAAACGGTTTTTGGCCAGATAGATAGTTCAAAAGGCGCTTACAGAAAGGGAAATGTAAGTGCTGGAAATTCTTATTTTGTAAATTATGATAAGGTTCCAATTCTTGTAAAAGAACTTTGTAATCAGATAAAGGTGATGAATCCAAATTCTATTTTGGAACAAATATACCAAAGCTTCGATGCGCATTTCAGCCTTGTTTCTATTCATCCATTTTATGATGGTAATGGAAGAACAAGCAGGCTTTTAATGAATTATATTTTGTTACAATTTCACTTACCGATGGCTATTGTTTTTAAAGAAGACAAAGCGGCTTATTTCGAATCTTTGATAGCTTCAAGGGCAAAAGAAAACAAAGAAATATTTAGGGAATTTATGTATGATCAATACGCAAAGTATCTCCAATCTGAGATTGATAAATTTGAAAAAATGTAAGCCATAAATTTCATTTCAATCACTCAGCTCTTCTGTTACGGAGAAGTAAAAATAAATTTACCAAAAACACACCGATACCCATTCCGCAAACGAGAAGTGTTACGATATGAATTGGCCTAATACATTCGGAGTTAGATAACCGCGTAAAATTAAAAATAGAACTGATCACTATAAATGTCGCGATCCACAATCCACGCAGGTAATTTTTTTTCATATTAAAACGTTTTAAAAATAATTTTTATCCATACAATTCAAAGTGAACGCACTTCCTGTCATAACCTAATTCGCCAATTTTTTTCCGGGCATCATCTATCATAAATTTCCAGCCACACAAATAAAAAGATGCCGGCTGCAAATTTTCCAGGGTTTCACAGGCAGCATTATTTTTTTTACAGATGCTTTCGTAAAGATCATGAACGTAACCACTTGATCCATCCCACTTCTCCCGGCTAAGTGTAGGCATAAAATGAAAATTTTCCAGCTCTTTTTCCAACTGTTTCATTTCTTCAAAATAAAGCAAATCTTTTTGCTCCCTACAGCCATAAATAAGGTAAAGTTTCTGATGTGGAAGTGAATGTAATTTTATAGAATTAAGCATACTTCTGAAAGGTGCAATGCCAGTGCCTGTGCAAATAAAAAACAGGTCTTTTTCAATTACCTGCGGCAATACAAAAACTCCCTGTGCTCCACGAAACGTCAATTGCGAGCCAATAGTTACTTCATTAAATAAATAGGTTGTTCCCAGGCCACCTTCTAACAGGACAATTAATAATTCATATACATTTGACCCATCGGGCCAGCTTGCTATAGAATAACTACGCCATCTTTTATTTACCTGTTCATGTATGGGAAGGTCCAATGTCACAAATTGCCCGGCTTTGAAATCAAAGTTTTCCAGTTCGTCCACGCGAATAAAATAGCGCTTTGTATTATAGGTTTCATCGACAATGTCGATTACAGTTCCCGTGCGCCAGGGTTGTGCAGCCATACAGCTAATTTTGAGTAAAATACAAATGATATCGCTAAGCGTGAAATAAAATATAAATTCCACCTTCAAAAGCTGAATTTGCAAGCTAGCCATCTGAATAATTTTACAATCATGTACATTTGCATTTCTTCGAAAGGCAGTTGAATGAACCTTGATGTGTTGATGAATAATTATGAAAAAGATGCCCGCATTTTTTCAATTGCGGACAGGATTCTTTTGTCTGAACCGCAGTATATTCATCTCGCAGGCCTTCATGGCAGCTCTTCTCAATTTATTTTTTCCGCTGTTTTTAATTTGCCGATCACTTCCCAATTAAATCATTTATTAATACTCAGGGATGCAGAGGAAGCCGCCTACTTTCATAACACAATTGAAAATATTACGGGCGCTTTAGATATATTTTATTTCCCATCATCCTTTAAGGCAAGTAAAAATTACCGCCAGCTCAACTCTAGTCATGTAATGCTGCGCACCGAAGCACTTACAAAAATAAGTGCCGGTGGAAATAAAAAAGTGGTTGTTACTTATCCTGAAGCGCTTTGCGAAAAAGTTGTTCTTTCTAAAAGCCTCTCTCAAAATATAATCAACCTTGTAAAAGGCCAGGAAACAAACATTGACGGATTAATGGAGAAGCTGGTCGGTCATGGTTTCGAAAGAAATGATTTTGTGTATGAGCCTGGTCAGTTTGCAATGCGTGGAGGTATTTTAGATATTTACTCATACGGAAATGAAAAACCTTACCGCATAGAATTTTTTGGAAATGAAATAGAAAGTATTAGAATCTTTGACCCTGAAACTCAATTGAGTGAAAGAAAATTATCCGAGGTAAAAATTATTCCAAATGTAGAAACACAATTTACTACCGGTGAGAAAGTTTCTCTACCTAATTTTTTACGGGAAAATACCTGCGTGTGGTGTAGTGACTGGAGCTTCATAAAAGATAAAATGGCTGAAGAATATGAAGCTATTGAAAAAGCGTGCAAACAACAACTATCTGCAAGTGAATCAACTTCTATTAGTGATGATGATGAATTAAATGAAAAAACCAATTTATCAATAAATGA
>JBDTXP010000235.1:0-3593 GCA_040006135.1 Ginsengibacter sp.
TCCGTGCAATCCCATAATCCTCTTAATCCGTGATTCAGATTATTTTTCCTCAAAATTATTTAAGTAAGATTCAGAGAAATGTTTATCAAACAAGCGAAGGGAATCTGGCGCGGTTAACACCTGTAGATGGTTTTCATGATGGAGATCGGTGCCGGTAAAATCTACCAGTTTGTTATTAATTAAAAAGCCGGCAGCCTTCGCTACACTTTTACCGTAATAACCGGTAAGCGAAAGCAAATTTACCTGCAATAAAAAACCCAGTTCTTTTAAATGGAAATAGAAGTCCTTTTTGCGGTGAAAATAAAAGTACCGCTCAGGATGCGCGAGGATGGGGATATAACCTGAAGTCTGAATTTCAAATGCCATTTCTTCAAGATTGGAAGGAGGGGCAGCATAAGAAAGTTCTGTGAGGATATAATTTTTATAAATGGTCTGCATGGGCTGCTTAGAGCGCAGAAGAGAAAGAAAATAATCGTCCATCATATACTCTGCTGCTGCAGATAAGTTCACATCAAGATTAGCGTCTGCACATGCCTGTTGCAACACGTTCAGTGCATTATTAATAGTAAGCGGGGTATTGCGATACATATCGCCAATAATGTGCGGGGTACAAACAAATTTTTTGATTCCCGCATCGGATAATGCGCGTAGTAATTTAATTGACGTGCCGACATCAGGAGAGCCATCATCAATACCGGGCAGGAGATGTGAATGGATATCCTGGTGCAGCCATTTAAAGGCCGGTCCAGGATACGGTTCTTTTTTATTCGCTGAACGAAACATGAGGTTTGGCGGATGTGCTATTCGACGATATGGATTTGGATGATAATTTTGTATTGCGGGGAAATTGCTTTGCCACCTGCTTTGAAATATTATTTTTGTATTGGTGTATTTTACTGATGGGTTTGAGTATTGAAACAAAAAAAGAAAAAGGAATACTATTTTTTTTCATGGCAAGATAATCGCGCCTGTTGGCTCTCAGCCTACGCTTGATATTGCCATTGCTGGCACCACCAGTCCGCATTTTTACTACCATTTGTTCAAGATAAACTGAACTGATCTTGTGCTTGAAAAGATACCTTGCCATAAACTCATAATCAGCGGCAGAATAATAATGATTTTCATATTTTCCAAAACTGGCAAGTAAACTCCTCTTCATATAAAATGTGGGATGAGCAGGCATCCAACCCCAGCGAAAACGATTCCGGTTATAAGTAACGCCTTTCCATATCCGGGTAATTACATCTATATCTTCCGGATCTACAAACTCAAGATCGCCATAAACTGAATCCGTACCTGAGCTTTCAAAGCAGCCAACAATATTTGCAATTACATCTTCAGAAGCAAGCATATCATCACTGTTTAAAATACCAACAATATCGCCGGTAGCGAGTGATAAGCCTTTATTGATCGCGTCATACATTCCGCGGTCTGATTCTGAAATTACATGGGCAATGTGGTTACGGTTTCTGTTGATTATATTAAGTGTACCATCAGATGATTTACCGTCTACTATGATATGTTCAATATCATGGTGAGACTGTTTTTTGACAGACATCAGACAATCTGTGAGATATTTCTCAGAGTTGTAGGTAGCCGTGATTATTGATACTTTCATTTTAGGTAGAGCGTAAAACTAAATTTTTAAAAGGGAAAATGAAAGGTGTTAACGTAAATATTTATGATTTATATATAATTATTACAAAATTTTATGATGTGTTTAACCAGGAACGTTCCTGATAACCGCGATATTTTCCATCACCAGCATATCCATATCTGTTCTTAAAAAACAATCGAGCGCTTCTAAAGGAGAATTGACAATGGGTTCATTTTCATTAAAAGAAGTATTCAACAAAATAGGAATGCCGGTTTTTTGACGGAAGTTTTCTATCAATTGATAATACCGTGGAGAAATCTCTTTATCAACAGTTTGTAATCTTCCTGTACCATCCACATGTGTTACCGCAGGTATAATTTCTTGCATAGACTTTTTTATTGGAAATACTTTTTCCATGAAAGGGACTTCATCAGTGTATTCAAAATATTGGGATACATATTCTTTTAATATAGATGGCGCAAACGGCCGAAAGCTTTCGCGCTTTTTTATTTTCTTATTGAGTATCTCCTTAGCATCCTTTCTCCGCGGATCTGCAATTATGGAGCGGCCACCTAAAGCGCGCGGTCCAAACTCTGCCCTGCCGGAAAACCAACCCACTACTCCACCATCAATAAGGCAGTCAGTGATCTTATCAAATAATACCTCATCAGGCAATTCTGTAAATTCAATATTTCTTTCTGCAAGCAAACGCTTTATAGTTTCATTATCATAACGACTACCGGTAAACGCACTTTTTATTGCAGCATTTCGAGGCTGTTGCAATACCTGGTGATTGACATATAAAGCAGCACCTATACTAATTCCTGCATCATGGCCTGCGCTGGGTATGTACACATTTGTAAAAGGAGTGTTCCGCTTTATTTTACCATTAGCCACACTATTTTGCGCAACGCCACCTGCTATGCAGACATTCGTAAGCCCGGTTTTTTGATGCAGGTAATAGAGCATGTGAAAAATAGTTTCTTCCGTAATTTTTTGAACGGATGCTGCGAGGTCTTTGTGGTATTGCGTTAAAGGCTCACCAGGCTTGCGTGGTGCACCAAATTCTTTGATCATCTCTTCGCTAAACATTGGCTGCACAATCGGGATATGATCATCATTGTATGAAATGACACCCTGTGTAGCATTTCTAAAATATTTTAAATTAAGGCGGAACAAACCATCGTAGGTCAATTGAATTACTTTGCGCAATTGCGACATATATTTTGCTTCACCATAAGGCGCCATGCCCATTACTTTATATTCATCGCCATAATGGGGAAAGCCGAGCAACTGAGTGAAGGCTGTATAAAATATACCCAGGGAATGAGGGAAATCTACCGAGTCAAATATTTCCAGGTTATTTCCTTTGCCCATACCCACCATAGTGGTAGTAAAATCTCCGGAACCATCAATTGAGATGCATGCAGCCTCGTCAAAAGGACTTGCAAAAAAAGCTGAAGCAATATGGCTTCGGTGGTGCTCCACCTGTTTTATTTTTCCACTAAAATATTTTTCGGGTAAACCGGAGAGGACTGATAATTCTTTAGCTAAAGATGCAACTTTGCGGCTATTGTCCAACCTGTTCTTCACGGCAGCCACACTTCCTGAAGGATTCTGCGCAAGAAATAATATTTTATTAAAAAATTTTGCTTTGGGATCCCTGCCAATTGCAAAATAATCTACGTCTTCGTAAGAGATGCCTGCTTCTTCCAAACAGAATTGAATTGCCAGAGCTGGAAACCCAGCCCAATGTTTTATGCGGCGGAATCTTTCTTCCTCGGTTGCGGCAACAAGGATCCCATCAATTAAAAGTGCCGCTGAAGAATCAGCATGGTAGGCGTTTATTCCGAGAATGGTCAAAGTGAATTATGAATTATGAATGATGAAAGTAAATGATGAATGATGAATTATGAATGATGAATTGAACCAATTACCACCCGGGTTGCGTCATTGCGAGCAACCAGAATTATTATAAGAAAAAGAATTACGATTT
>JBDTXP010000236.1:0-3548 GCA_040006135.1 Ginsengibacter sp.
TACCTGTAGTACCATAACTAGCTCTTAATTTTCCAAAACTAATTGCAGGAATATTAAAGAAATTTTCCTGGGAGAATATCCATGCAGCGCCAACAGCACCAAAATTTCCGAACTGCCTTCCGGGTCCGAACCTGGAAGAACCGTCTCTCCTGAATGATGCGTTAACTATATATTTTCTGTCTATATTATAGTTGATCCTTCCAAACAAAGACTGGTATCTGTATTGCGCGTAATTCGAACTTCTGACAGTAAGCGAGGTAGCGGAAGAAATATCTTTTAGCAAGGCATCGCTTGAATAACCGGAACCCAATAAATATTGACTCTCTGAAATATTCTGCTGCCAGCTTGCACCAAGAAGTACATTTAATTTGCCAGGCCCAGCATTTCGATTGTATTCCAATTGCGGTTCTACAATAAATGAACGTACAGAAGAATTACCAAACTGGCTGCTGCTTCCGGAATAAGTGAGTGGGTTAAAACCGTTCTGAGGAAGTGTCAGAATCTGATTCATTTTGATATCAGTAAAGCCAAAATTTGTTCTTACATCGAGTCCGTTTAGCAATGTATATTTTGCTGTCGCATTACCAAGAAATGTGTATGTATTGCTCTTGTAATAACGATTTATATAAGCAAGAGGATTGTCACCAGTTAAATAATAATAAACCGAGCCATCAGGATTATACTTTGGCATGTTTGGTGGCAGATTAATATACATTGTAAGATCTGTCGCAATATTCTGATTATCATCAAGGCTATAGATCACTGATCCGTTAACTGCAAATTTTTTATTTTTTGAAGTATGATTAATTCCCAGGTGAGCTCCACCTTTTTGATAAGGCGAATTCCCAAGCATCACACTGGTTTCTTTACGATAGTTGGCACTTAATATAAATTTAGTTTGCTCATCCCCACCTGAAACAGATGCCTGGGTTGAAAAAATATTTCCGGTCCCGCCAATCAATAAATCTTGCCAATCAGTATAAGCATTCTGATCCCATGTTTTTAAATCAGGTGCATTAGCTGAAGTGGCTACTACACTGTCCAGGCGGAAAGCATCGTTGCGCATTTGAAGATATTGGCTGGTATTCAGGAAGTCAAGTTTATGATTGATCTTAGTCGCACCTGAATAAACATTAATAGAAACTTTATTATCACCTGCTTTTCCACTCTTAGTAGTGATTAAAATTACACCATTAGCACCCCGTGAACCATAAATCGCTGTGGCATCCGCATCTTTTAAAACAGAAACTCTATCAATGTCATTTGGATTAATTGAGCTTAATGGATTTTGTAAACCATTTGCTCCTTCAAATGTATTTAACGCATCAGAAATATATGGCACTCCATCAATAATGTATAGCGGGTCGTTCCCTTGTTTGATAGAGTTTTCTCCCCGAATTCTTACTGTATAACCAGAGCCTGCCATACCGCTTGTAGAAGTAATCATCAACCCTGACACTCTTCCCTGCAATGCACTTATCGGATCATTAACCGGTTGATTCGCTATAACGTCGCTGGTAACACTGGCAACTGATCCTGTATTAAATCTTTTAGATGTTTTACCATAACCAATAACGACTAATTCATCTAATTTACTCACCGATAATTCAAGGACTATATCTATTTGAGTACGATTTCCTATACTGATGGATTTAGAACTATAACCTACCCGCGAAAAAGTTAATAACCCATTATTATTTTTCACATCCAGGCTATAAACACCTTGAGAATTTGTACTGGTACCAAGGGTTGTACCCTTTTCAACTACACTAACTCCTTCCAACGGCATACCCTTCTCATCAGTGACAGTTCCATGAATAACTATAGGAGGTATTTCCATCTTTCCAATATTATTCTCATCAAGAACCGGTATTTTTTCCTTTCTGGAAATTACAATTGTATTATGATCAATTGTATATTCAAGAGGTTGTTGCCGAAGGGCATATTCCAGGACTTTGCTGATGGGTTCGTTCTTAACATCAATGGTAACCTTCGATGCATCCCGAAGCATTTTACCGGTAAATAAAAAGCCAAACCCGGTTTGGTGTTCTATTTCCCTAAAAACTTTTTCAAGTGTTGCATTTTTTACATTGAGCGTCACATTTTGCGCTACAGTTTTCGCATTGGCTTGTAATAAAAAAGCAGTAAGATAAACGATCGTTAATTTCATTGCTTTAAAAATTTGACGCTTAAACAGAAAAGAAATTGTTCTTTGGAACTTTTCTGCAGTAACGATGAGGTCACCTCTTGTCGGTAAATTCATACATTTGTATGTTTAGGTTTATGAATAAATGATGCTTCGCAGTTTTATTTATTTTAAATAACCTTTTTTACCGGACTCCGCTCCAACGGAGTCCGTTTTTTATAAAAGGTTTTTTTATTTTACTTCTTCTACCAATACATTTTTCCCTATTACAGAAAACTTCACTGTCCCCGTTTGTTTAAGCAGCCGCAGTATCTGGGAAAGGTTCACTTTTGATGAAATAATGCCAATGAAATCTTCTTTAGTTACGTTGCCTTTAAACGTAACGTCCACATTGTACCAGCGCTCTAACTTGCGCATGATGCTGAATATATCCTCGTTCTGAAAAATAAACTTCCCATTCTTCCATGCTGCTACCGCTTCTAAATCCACATCATCCTTTATTTGGATTTTACCGAGCACATTTTTAACGATTGCCTGCTGGCCCGGCCTGATCTTCACGCTTTCATTTCCTTTGCTCACATTTACTGAACCCTCAAACAGCGTAGTTTTGATCATCCCTTCATCATCATAAGCATTCACATTAAAATGGGTACCTAATACTTCTACATCCATTTTATTCACACTCACATGAAAAGGCATCGCTGCATTATGAGCTACCTCAAAATATGCTTCACCGGTTATTTTCACTTCTCTTTTATCACCTACAAATGACGTCGGAAATGTTATGCTACTCGCTGCGTTTAACCATACCTGTGAACCATCAGTAAGCGTTAACTGGTATTGGCCGCCCCGCGGAGTGCTGATGATATTATATTGGATTGAAGCGGGATTACTATTTTCTTTTTGGTAAATGAGTTTACCATCTTTAAGTTTTACAACTTGCGTATTACCTTGTGTTGCAAGTGATCCATTTTGTGCGCTATCTAAAATGATCGTGCTTCCATTAGCAAGTGTGAGCGTAGCGCGGTTGCCACCGGGGGCAATGTCTTGTTTAATTTCATTTTTCGCCAAAACCTGAGTGGTGATCTTAGAAGAATTATTAAAATAAAACCACATATAGCCTGCAACTAATAAAACTATTATGGCAGCAGCCGCAATCCAGGCTCTCCTTTTTTTCATTGAAATTAATTTTGGCTGGGATGTACCTGCCAATACTGATTGCCAAATGCGCTCTTTAAGTTCCGCGGGGGCCTTTTCTCCACGTTTTTGAAATGAAGAAATTAATTTTTTAGCATGAAGCACATTTTCTTCCTGTCCCGGATTTTCTAATAAAAAGCCATTCCAAAATGCATCCATATTTGCATCGGGGTTGATGACCCAGTCTATGAAATCCTTATCCAGC
>JBDTXP010000237.1:0-3540 GCA_040006135.1 Ginsengibacter sp.
GAGCCTGATTGTTTGAATCCTGTGCAAAGGATTTTTGTGTGAAAGCGGTTGCGATTAGCGCAACGAAAAGAAATAACTTTTTCATTTTTAATAATTTAATGTTTGTATAAAATAATTACAAGTCCCGAAGAATTTCGGGAAGAAATACGCCAACATTAAATCATATTTGGAAGCTCTGAATAGCTACACAGATATCCGGTATGGGGGGATGATGTCTTCTGACTAAATATTTGATGTGTGAATCTGCTCCGTTAGAAACCAAAGCATCAACATTATAAAAGAAAGAATTTAAAGCAGTAAAAAAAACGGGGCTAATTATGCTTATGGATAGTGCAATTGCCTTATCCTGTTGAGAGATTTGTGTTACTTTATCATGGCAGCAATTATCTTCATCATTACTTGCTTTATGAAGGTGATTGTCTGCTTCCTGGTGGTGATTTTTAACTTCGTTGTGATGTTGGTGCTGCTTGCCATCCTTATGTGTATGGATAGAAACAGCAGTCAATTCTTCTTCGTGATGATTTGAATTAAAACCCATATCCAACCCTACAGCACAGGCAAAACCAATGATTGTATTCAAAGAGAATACTATCAAAAGGAAAGCTGCTTTGAGTTGTATAGATTTAATTTTCTTCATTAATTGCAAAAGTAAATTTTATTTCCGTAACTGATTTATACAAGTTGATAAAAATCATGCCCAAATTCTGACATGATTTTTTGATAAAGGCTTAACTATGTAATTCTTCCACTAAGTATGCTACTCTTTTTAGCTCATTTTAATAAAGTGTGTTTCATTGCTGTGTTCCATATTCCTCTATTATTTTTATTTGGTTTTTTTAGCAACAACATCCTGTACTTTCTTTTTTATTATCGAATTCAGGTACCTTCTCTGAATCCGTTATGTCATAATGCCCGGCACCCTTAAGTGCTGATTGAAAGTTTTTAACCGGAACCTCATTTTGCATTTTAATCGTTGCCTGCGGAGACTGTAATTGCACTTCAACAGAGTCTACACCTTCAACTTTTTTTAGGGCTTCTTTTACTTTGGCTACGCAACTACCGCAACTCATACCATTTATAGAATATTCTTTTGTCATTTTTTTTGATTTTTGTGTTATCAAATTTACCACATAGCGATGTTTTATTATTACATAATTGTGGATGAAAAGTATAGAATTATGTTTAAATCTTATTATTATAATTGAATAACATCAAAATAACAACAGGTTAAAGCCAAAATTTGATGGAACAGGTTTGATACAAATTTTTGCTTTAAAAATTCAGGTCGGTGAAAGATTTAGAAATTAGTTCACTTTTACTTTTCACACGACTTACTTTGTCGCCTTAAAATTGCTGCTCAAATTTCTTGGTAATAACTGAAATTAAGTGGAAGAACTGAAATGATATTATTTCCGGGAAATCAGGTGTAGAACATTTTCCCATAAATCGATAAATATCTCTCGAAACATTTTAATTGCAAGTAGAAAAGCTTATATTAAATAAGGCATAGTTTTTAATTATTAAAATCAAATAATAATTATGAACAGAGACGGAGCAACACTAAGCATTTGGCAGGATAACATTAAAAATTTTGATGAAGACGGAATTAAAGTCTTATCCATGACTTATGATATAGCAATTGTAGGGGGCGGCATCACCGGCATTACAACAGCATTAGAACTTCAAAAACTAGGATTTAATTGTCTAGTACTCGAGGCACAAACTTTGGGTTTTGGAAGTACATCAGGAACTACAGCTCATTTAAACACAATCATTGAAATTTCTTATGATGAAATTGAAAAACAATTTGGCGAAGAAAGTGCAAAGCTGGTTTTACAATCCACTTTGGATGCCATCAATCTCATAAAAACTAACCAGGAAAAATATAATATTGATTGTGATTTTTTAGAAAGAAAAGGTTATCAATTCGCAACTAACGAGCATCAAAGTAAAATGTTAGATGCAAATTATGAAGCTTCAATAAAAGCAGGCTGCAGGGTTTCCTATGCGAATGAAATACCGCTAAATATACCTTTCACAAAGGCTCTTGTTTTTGAAGATCAGGCACAATTTCATCCGACAAAATATTTATTAGGAATTGCTAATGTCTTTGTGAAAAATGGAGGCACAATTCTACAAAACTGCCGCGTAACAGGTGTAGAGAAAAAAGATGATAATGTATTAAAAATTGAAACCAGTAAAGGAAGCTTTCTTGCGAAGAATCTTGTGTATGCGACTCATACGCCACCCGGAGTAAATATTTTACATTTTCGTTGTGCACCTTATAGAACCTATGTAATGGGCTTTACTTTAAAAGATGGTAATTATCCTGATTCGTTAGTTTATGATTTGGATGAGCCTTATCGCTATTATCGTACACAAGAAATCGATGGGAAAAAATATTTAATTGCCGGCGGTGAAGATCATAAAACAGGTGAAGAATCGGATACAGAACAACCATATAAAAATCTTGAAGCGTACATGCGTCGCTATTTTAATATTGACGAAATAACTTACCGCTGGTCTTCTCAATATTTTCAATCTGCAGATGGTTTAGCTTATATCGGCCATTTGCCGGGCAATCCGGAAAATGTATATGTGTCAACAGGCTACAGTGGGAATGGTATGATCTTCGGAACTATTGGCGCAATAGTTTTATCAAACCTTATACAAACTGGGCAGCCTGCTTATAAAGATCTATATAATCCTTCAAGGATAAAGCCTGTGGCAGGCTTTAATAATTTTGTAAAAGAAGCTGCTGATGTAGTGAGCAAACTTGCTGAAAAGATTATTGGTGCACCAAAAATAAAAGAGTTTGATGAAATTAAAACCAACGAAGGAAAAGTTGTAAAATATGAAAGCGAATCAATTGCAGTTTACAAGGATAAAAATGGTGACCTACATACAGTAAGCTCAGCTTGCACACACATTAAATGCAATATTGCGTGGAATAATACAGAACTTGTTTGGGAATGCCCATGCCATGGCTCAAGATTTACGATGGATGGAGAAATGATCACCGCGCCTGCAAGAAAAGATTTGGAAAAAATAAAGTTCTCTGAAAAATAAAAAGACATTAGTAGATGTCTGGCCACTGATAGGCAATTCCTTAATATAAAACAAACTATTTAGTGGCCTGACACCATATAGTGGCCTGACACCTAACTAAAAAGATTTCCAGCTTCCTCCTGCTTCGACCTCAATTCCTTTATCTTTTAAAAGTTGCTGCGCTTTTTTATTTCTTGTTCCACCACCACAAACCATAATAACAGGTTCCTTCATATTTTCTATTTCATCAAGATGAGCTTCCAATTCATTTAAAGGAATATTCACGCTGCCTTCAGCATGAGCCTTATCATATTCATCAGCATTTCTTACATCTATGATAATAGGAGACTTCTTAGCCATAAAACTTATTTAAAATTTACTTATAGCATAACTTAGATCATAAACCTGGGCATCTTTAATAACTTCATTTATTATAGATGCACCAGCTGCGCTTCTATAACCACCTGCACAATGAACTACTATTGGTTTGCT
>JBDTXP010000238.1:0-3484 GCA_040006135.1 Ginsengibacter sp.
AATAAACTAATTGCTATGATTCAAAAATTTAAAAACTCATTAGGTGATTAATCAATTAAATTTTCAATCTTACCGGTCGTCAATATTCTTAATTCGGATGGAAGCCAGAAATTTCAGATCTGCTCTCGGTGGTCGGTGGTCAGTCGTCGGTGGTCAAACTGGCTCACGCAAAGAATTATGGAAAAGCCAAACCCAAACCACATGAAACAAATCCCCAATATATTTACTCTTTTTAATTTATTTTTCGGTTGCCTTGCAATCATTTTTTGCCTTCAGACAAACACTGTTGTTATCTACCTGGATCAACAGTATAACAGTAGTTTTAATATCCCGGAAAAATTATCGTGGGCAGCTATTTTCATAATCATTGCTGCTGTAATAGACTTCCTGGATGGCTTTCTTGCGAGATTATTAAATGCCACAGGTGAAATGGGCAAGCAACTGGATTCTCTTTGTGACGTAGTAAGTTTTGGTGTAGCGCCTGCAATGATCGTTTACCAATTATTACGGTTTGCTTTTGCGCGACAGGAGAATGGTTTGGAAACTTCCATCATTTGGCTAGCACCTGCTCTGATCATCGCAATGGCAGCTGCATACAGGTTAGCAAAATTTAATCTTTCCACTGATCAGCAATATTATTTTAAGGGTGTTCCGGTGCCAGCTATCGGCTTACTGATTGCATCTTTTCCTTTGATCCTTCATTTTAGTTCTTTTTCCGTGATCAATTCAATTATTTTAAGCCCGCTATTTTTATACGCACTTATTTTAATCGTGAGCTATCTTATGGTTTCAAATCATCTAATGCTTTCTCTTAAAAAAGGAGATACTGCTATTCAAAAAAATAGACCTATCCTTATTTTATTTTTTGTTGCATTAATATCAGCAATATTTTTGCAATGGCTTGCCGTACCAATCGTTTTTATTTTTTATGTAATTATTTCTTTATTCAGTATTAAAAAACCGGCTATATGATCTTTACAGTAGAATTAAAAATAATGCCGCTAAAAGAATTACTGGATCCCCAGGGTAAGGCCGTAATGGGTGGACTGGAAAATTTAGGATTGAATGCAGTTCGGGATGTAAGGATAGGAAAACATATTTTGTTGCAAATAGAAGCTGCTAATTCTGAAGAAGCTGAAAGTGTAGCCAATGAAGCTGCCAAAAAATTATTAGCCAACCCGGTGATGGAAGAATTTTCTATTTTTATAAAATAGATTTTTCCTGCGCCACCTCTTGATTTATCTATGCTTTACATTGTTCCATCTCCCATTGGAAATCTTGCCGATATCACCTTCAGAGCAATTGAAGTTTTAAAAAGTGTGGATGTTATTCTCGCAGAAGACACTCGTACGTCTGGTAAATTATTACGACATTATAATATTTCAACTCCTTTAACTTCCTATCACCAGCACAACGAGCATAAGATTTATGTACATCTTACAGATCAATTGCAGGCAGGAAGAACTATGGCAATAATAACTGATGCAGGCACTCCCGGAATCAGCGATCCTGCATTCCTTTTAGTAAGAGAGTGTATTAAGAAATCAATTAAAATAGAATGCCTGCCGGGAGCTACAGCCTTCGTACCTGCACTAATAAATAGTGGATTACCCACGAACCGTTTTTGTTTTGAAGGATTTTTACCTTTAAAAAAAGGAAGGCAAACATTTTTAAATAAAATGGCTTTGGAGGAAAGAACAATGGTATTTTATGAAAGCCCAATGCGCCTTCTAAAAACCTTAAAAGATTTTATAGAATATTTTGGCGCGGACCGTTCTTGCTGTGTAAGCAGGGAGCTCACAAAAATGTTTGAAGAAAATGCCAGGGGAACTTTACAAGAAGTTTTTGATCATTTTAGTCAAAAGCCAGTGAAGGGCGAAATAGTAATTGTAGTTGGCGGATCTGAGAAATAGATTTATGTTTTTTGCATCATTTAATTTTCCTTAGCCATTTATCATTTTACAATCTCTATAACTGAATTATTACCGAAGTTTACAACCACCTAATTTTAAATTACAACCATGAAGAAAAACCTCTCGCTATTTTTATTTTTTACTTTATGCTTTTCACTCTTAACCCAGGCGCAGCCTGATCGCTGGCAGCAAGGAGTAAGCTATAAAATAAATGCTGATTTAAACGCTGAAACAAATTTAATCAGTGGGATAGAATCGCTTGAATATTATAATAATTCTCCTGACAAATTAGACCGTGTATTTTTTCATTTGTACTGGAATGCGTTTCAGCCCGGCAGTGAAATGGATGTAAGAAGCCAGGAATTGGGTAAAATATTAATAAACGGAAAGCCTGACTGGGACACACGTGTGAAAGATCGGATATCAAAATTAAGCCCATCAGAAATTGGATATCAAAATATAAAATCGCTGAAAATGAATGGTGTCGCACAACCATTTAAAGTGCATGGAACCATTCTCGAAGTGATGCTGACTAAAATGATAATGCCTAAATCTAAGGTGGTGTTTGATCTCGTGTTCGAAGCACAAGTACCCATACAAATCAGGCGTAGCGGGCGTGACAACGCACAAGGCGTGAGGTATAGTATGAGCCAATGGTATCCTAAAATGTGTGAGTATGATTACCAGGGTTGGCATCCGGCGCAGTACGTAGCGAGAGAATTCTATGGTGTTTGGGGTGATTATGACGTGACCATCAAAATAGATAAAACTTATAAATTGGGCGGTACCGGTGTTTTGGTAAATGCTAATGAGATCGGTTGGGGATATGATAAGCCGGGCTCTGAACTAAAAAATATTTCTTCTCAAAAAAGGACCTGGCATTTTATAGGAAAGAATGTTCATGATTTTGTATGGGCTGCTGATCCAACCTATGAACATCTTGTAAGAGTGAAGGATGGTATTATGTTGAATGTTATTTATAAAAAAAATGATTCCTTAGAACAAAGATGGAAAACAGTGGCAGATGCTGCGGTGATAGTTTTGCCTTATATCGAAAAACGATTTGGTAAATATGCTTATCCGCAATATTCGTTTATACAAGGTGGTGATGGCGGCATGGAGTATCCAATGGCTACCCTAATTGTAGGGCCAAGCCTCGGCACTGTGTTTCATGAATGGATGCATAGCTGGTACCAGATGATGTTGGGTACAAATGAAAACCAACACCCGTGGATGGATGAAGGATTTACTACTTGGGCAGAAAGTAAAGTGACTGCTTATTATAATTCGGAGACTAATAAACAACCTGCAAAGGATTCTCTATTACCCTTGCATCTTGCCGGAGCATATAAAGGTTATTTTTCTCTGGTAAGAAGTGATTTGGCCGAACCACTTTCCACATTTTCAGATCACTATAATACTAATGTCGCATATGGGATCAATGCCTATTCAAAGGGCGCTATGTTTTTGGAGCAGTTGGGATACATAGTCAGTGATAGTACTCGCGATAAGATCATGTTGGAATATTATAAACTATGGAGATTCAAACATCCTAATCCCTGGGATTTTAT
>JBDTXP010000239.1:0-3464 GCA_040006135.1 Ginsengibacter sp.
ACATCAACCATTGTACTTGCCAGCGCCGTTTCATACGGTGGATAATCAAACAGCGGATAAGTAGGAACTCTTACTTCATGATAGAAAATATTAGCATGAAATCCCCCCAATCTTACAGGTTGCTGATAGGTGATAAAATGTATATTATGTCCTTTTTCCGAAAGCGCTTTTCCCAGTTCTGTCGCCAAAACTCCGCTGCCACCATAAGTGGGGTAGCACACAATACCTATATTCATTTGTTTAAATTAATAATTAAGAAAGATCACTTGCCAAGGACAGACAGGTCGCGACCTATCCCTACCATGCAATTTACAATACTATTTTTTTCCCGACGTATTGTTGTTGATTAATGCTATTTAAAAAATGAAGCACTATTTTTGCCGGCATTATTTTTTCATATTAATTTTTATATAACAAAATTATGACGCACCTGTTTACGGCAGATAGTATAGTCAGTTTTTTCGTACTTGTACTCCTGGAGTTGATCCTTGGTGTGGATAATGTAATATTTGTAAGTATTATTATAAACCGGCTGCCTGCAGAACTTCATAAAAGAGCGCGGTTATTTTGGGTAATATTTGGTTCTATTATACGTAGCCTTTTGCTACTGGCACTTGGGTGGTTGCTTTCTCAAAAAGGCAAACCGGTATTTACCATATTCGATAAGGGTTTTGATCTTGCCAGCCTGGTTATGCTGGGAGGCGGCCTATTTCTTATTTATAAATCAGTACATGAAATACACCAAAAATTGGAAGGAGAAGACCCTCATGTTCTCAAACAGGGAGTGAAAAAATTCTCTTTTCCGCAGGCAATTGTTCAGATTGTTTTGGTAGATATGGTCTTTTCCTTTGACAGCATCATTACCGCAGGTGGTACGGCAAAGTATGTTGAAATTATGATTGCCGCAGTAATTATTGCTATGTTTCTTATGTTTATTTTTAGCCCGGCAATTGCAGGGTTTATACAAAAGCATCCAACTTTTAAAATGCTGGCGTTATCCTTTCTTGTCATGATTGGGCTCAGCCTAGTTATTGAAGGTTGGAATTCTGAAAAGGCGGAAGAATTACATCTGAAAAATTATATTTATTTTGGAATGGCTTTTTCTTTTCTTGTGGAAGTATTGAATATGACAGTGAGGCGTAAAAATTTACATAAGCGTGTGGTGGAATTTGATGAACCATCGTTTCCGGAGGACAATGATAATCTGGAAGATACTGCGAAATAAAAGGCAGTTTTTACCTGAGAATTTTGTTTACAATTCCAGGACCTTCGTAAACAAATGCTGTCCAAACCTGCACCAGTGAGGCACCTGCATTGATTCGTAGAGAGACATCTTCTGAAGAGAATATGCCTCCACTACTTATAACCTGGATTGACTTATTGGTTTTCTCAAGGATATAACAGAGAAGGTCATACGAACTTTTATTTAGAGGTGCCCCGCTTAACCCTCCGGTTTGAGCACTGAGTTCCGGTGCAGATATTAATCCTTCACGACTCAACGTTGTATTTGCAACTACCAATCCATCCAATTTTATTTCTAATGCCAGATTTAAAATTTCATCCAGTTGATTCTTTTCCAAATCTGGTGAAATTTTTAGTAAAATGGGCCGTTGAATTTTTTTTGTAACATTTATCTTTTGCAGATTCGTAAGAATATTTCTCAAAAAATCTGCCTGTTGTAGTTCACGTAAGCCGGGAGTATTTGGGGAGCTTACATTCACTACAAAATAGTCGACCGTGTCATGCAGCGCCTGGAAACATAATTCATAATCTTTCCATGCGTCCTCATTGGGAGTTGCTTTATTTTTCCCAATATTTCCGCCAATAATAAGCGAACTATTTTTTGCTTTAAATTTTCTAATATTTGAGGCTGCAACTTTTACACCCTCATTATTAAATCCCATCCTGTTTATCAATGCTCTGTCTTTTTTCAAACGGAAAAGTCGTGGTTGGGCATTACCATCCTGAGCTAAAGGCGTAACGGTTCCTATTTCAATAAAACCAAAGCCAAGTAGTGAAAGAGCATCGAGGTATTGAGCATTCTTATCAAACCCTGCTGCAAGACCGGCACAATTAGGAAAACTTAATCCGAAAGCTGAAACAGTCTTAGATGAAGCCGGTGTAAATTTTCTTTTAATGTAATTCTTGACGAAAGGAATTTTTATTAAAAGAGAAAAGCTCTTCATCGAAAATTCATGAGCCCTTTCTGCATTGAGCAAAAACAATAAATTTCTAAGAAGTGAATACATGGCTGCGAAGATACTCAGGCAGTTTAAATGGAAATAGAAATTTTAATATCCATACTTATTTTTCCATCTGGCTTTTAAAAATTTCCTGATCTCTTCTTCACGCGCATTTTTCCCGGGATTATAAATAGTAGTTCCCTTTATCTTATCAGGTAAAAACTCCATGTCTGCAAAATTATCTTCAAACTTATGGGCATATTGATAATCTTTTCCATAATCCAGGTCCTTCATTAATTTAGTTGGCGCATTTCTTACCGCAAGCGGAACGGGGAGATCGCCATGTTGTTTTACAAGCGATTGAGCCTTATTAATGGCTTCATAACTGGCATTACTTTTTGTAGAAGAAGCCAGGTAGGCAACACATTGCGAAAGAATAATCCGCGATTCAGGATAGCCAATTACATTCACTGCCTGGAAAGTAGTGGTCGCTAAAACCAGGGCCGTCGGGTTAGCATTTCCAATATCCTCACTTGCAAAGATTACCATTCGACGCGCAATAAATTTTACATCTTCACCACCTTCTATCATACGTGCGAGCCAATAAATCGCAGCATTAGGGTCACTTCCGCGCATAGATTTTATGAAGGCCGAAATAATATCATAATGCTGCTCACCTTTTTTATCATAAAGAACTGTTTTCCTCTGCGCTGCCGAGATGACCAAATCATTTGTGACAATAAGGCCATCCTTTTGTGAAGTATTTTTTTCATTTAGGCTGACAACCAATTCTAATAAATTCAACAACTTCCTTGCATCACCACCAGAGAGATTGATCAGGGCTTCTGATTCTTTTACATTGATCTTTAATTTAGAAAGATGATCATCTTTTTTAATTGCATCTTTGATAAGATCTGTCAGTGCTTCTTTATCCAGGGACTTCAAAACATATACCTGGCAACGGCTTAGCAAAGCGCTGTTAACTTCAAAAGAAGGATTTTCTGTTGTAGCTCCAATTAAAGTAATAATTCCTTTTTCAACCGCACCCAATAATGCATCCTGCTGACCTTTATTAAAACGATGGATCTCATCTATAAATAAAATGACATTCTGTTGGCTCTTTGCTTTTTCAATTACTTCACGTACTTCCTTCACGCCCGAAGAAATTGCACTCAATGTATAAAAAGGCACATTAAGCGTTTGTGCTATAATGTTAGCAATAGTAGTTTTGCCTACCCCTGGCGGTCCCCATAAGATCATGCTGGGAATTTTACCCGTATC
>JBDTXP010000240.1:0-3455 GCA_040006135.1 Ginsengibacter sp.
CCCTGGTATTTACTTAAATTCAATTTCATTTTTTATAATTTATTTGCCATGATATCCAGGGAAGTTGTAATCAATTTTTCGATCAAAGCAGTACTATCAGAACTAAAATTTTTATGAACTCTGTTAGCAATAATTGCGCTCAATGAAAGACAGTGATGGCCCAAAGCGTGGCCCAGCCCGTAAATGGCGGATGTTTCCATTTCAAAGTTGCTGATAAAATGATGGCCAAACTGGAAATCAGAAAGTCTATCTATTAAATGGGGATTAGAAATTCCCAGTCGCAAAATTCTTCCCTGAGGGCCATAAAATCCGGGACAAGTAACCGTAATTCCCTGATGGTATCCATCAACAAAATGTTTCATCAGCGACATGGATGCAGAGGCTATATAGGGACTGAAGCTACTGTGCAACTGCGTCTGCGTAATAAAAGAATGAAGTAATTGTTTTTCTTCTTCGTTATTATCGTGCAGATAATAATTCATTAAATTATCGAGGCCAAGTCCATGCGTACTTGCCACAAAACTATCAACGGGGATATTTGCCTGGAGAGAGCCTGAAGTACCAAGTCTGATAATATTTAAACGTTGTAATTCAGGCTTGATGGTACGAGTTCTAAAATCAATATTTACCAGGGCATCCAGTTCATTTAAAACGATGTCAATATTATCCGGACCTATTCCGGTACTTACTACAGAAATTCTTTTATTCCCAATGGTTCCTGTATGCGTTACAAATTCCCGATGTTGGCATCGTACTTCAACTTTATCAAAATGCTTGCTCACTTCCTTAACTCTGTCCGGGTCACCTACAGTAATTATGTTATGCGCAATTTCATCCGGCCTTACATTAAGGTGATAAACAGCGCCCCGTTCATTAATAATGAGTTCAGATTCAGCGATTGCATTCATAAATATGTTTATAATTTACCTCAAAGGTAATAGAAAATAAAAGTGCATGTCAGCAAGTGTGAACTTGTAAAAGTATTTTCTTATTTTTGTGCGCTTCAAAAAAAGGTCCTGTGGCCGAGTGGCTAGGCAAAGCTCTGCAAAAGCTTCTACAGCGGTTCGAATCCGCTCGGGACCTCAAGAAAGAAGGATTACAGAAATGTGATCTTTTTTTTTAACCGCTTATAGATAAACCGGGGTCACTTAGCTTGAACCTGGTCATAATGTATAAATAATCAAATAATTTATACATGAGAGAGCTGTCGTGGATAAATATAATACATGAAGCTGTGGGACTTACTCATTGTTTCGTGAAGGCACAAAACAAAACCGTTACCACAATGTCCGTTATGGTTACCAAACCACAAATTCTTCCATTAGCGACCAATACGCCTTTACAAAAAATGGTAGAGAAATAAAGTATCGCCGGTAAACGCTGGTTTTGGCTGATCTTTGATTTCCAGTTTAATAAAGAGGGTGGCTTTGCTTATACCCCGTAAGTTGATGATTGATTTAAGCGAAACCCTGCATCGTACCTCATTGTTTACTAGCACTGGCTGCCCAAACTTAAGTTGTTCTATACCATAATTCACTTCCATCTTAAGATTCTGAACATCGGCAACTTGTTTCCAGAAATAGGGTATCAGTGAGAGCGTAAGGTAACCATGCGCTATGGTAGTTTTAAAGGGGCTTTCTGTCTTGGCTCTTTCCGGATCGGTATGTATCCACTGATGGTCGAGCGTGGCATCAGCAAATTGATTGATCTGTTCTTGTGTGATCAGATGCCAATTGGATACCCCGATCTCTTTACCAACATAAGATGCAAACTCATCATGACTTTTTATGACTACCATAGATGCTAAATTAATGAATGATTTGTTTTCAATAATATAAATTCATCCTTTAGATGGCGTGCGATATTTAAACTGATGCAAGAAATATTTATTGAATTATTTCTTCTTTCCAATGATTGTCCAATCGTCTTTACCATGACCTTTATCTAACCATACGTCCATAAGTTTTGCAACGCCGGGGATCACATGCAAATCAATATTATTTAATTCTGCTTCCTGTAAAAAAAGACCGGTGTCTTTTCGTGCCATTTCCAGCCGCCATGATGGATCACTGAAATCATCACTTGTCATTCGTTTCAATCTTGATGGTAAGGAAGCACCGGGATTCCAATCTGCAAAAAGTTGAGAAAGTTCATTTGTTGAAATTCCCATTGAGGAAGAAAAGGCAATAGTATCTGCGATAGCACCATTAAAGGCAACAAGAAAAAGATTTCCGGTTAATTTTATCGCGGCAGCTTTGCCTGCTTCTTCACCAAAATTCAACAGCTTGCCCGTCATTGCAGAAAGCTCAGGCTGAAGTTTTTTTATTAGTTCCTGGTCGCCTGAAACAAGCATATAACCTGTACTCTCTAATGCATTTGACGGACCCATAAATACAGGTGCATGCTGATAATGAAAGCCTTTGCTTTTCCATTCTGCTGTTCTCTTTTTAGCACCCTCCACAGAAGTAGTTGTATGATCGGCGATGATAGCTCCCTCTTGAAATCCTGCCTCTGCCTGGCCTAATACTTCATCCACATTCGCGTCATCTTTCACGGCTATGTGAATGACATCTGCACTACGAACGGCATCCACGATATTTTCAAATGCTTTCGCACCAAATTCTTCGAGTTCTTTTGCCTTCGATGCTGTGCGATTCCATACATGAACTTTGTCGCCTTTTTTAAGCATGGCTCTTACAAAGCCGTTGCCTAATAATCCTATTCCGAGAAATGCTTTCATGGTTGGTGGTTTTTGTAAAGGTATGGGAGCAGAAAATAATGGAAAGGTGTTTGTGAAGGCTAAAAATTAAACCGAGTTCAAGGTTTGGGTGAAACTTTTACATGTCTCGAAAAATATTTACCCCCCCCTTTTAATTCCTTTCCAAAACAGACACTGCTATCAGCATGCTCATATTGACCATAATTGGGTATCAGATGATAATTATTTTTCTCATAAAGACGGATAGCTTCGGGTTGTTTTTTACCGGTTTCTAAAATACATTTTACAAAACCTAATTCGCTACTCCATTTTTCTAATTCCTGTAAAACCATGGAGGCTATTCTTTTTCCACGGTTTTCTAACGGGACATACATCCGTTTTATTTCCATCGTTTTTTCATCATATTCTTTTATTGCACCACAACCAACAGGTTTGTCCTGATCATAAACTAACACTACATATTTTATCATGTCAATTTTATTGAATTGGTCATAGAATAATTGTCCCTCGGCATACCTTTCCTTAAGTTCAATATCTAAATCCTTTACTAACAGTTGGAAGTCTCTGTTGTCGGAATCTGTTCTTATAAGTTTGATCATGCTGCTTTTTCCCAGGACAAATATCTACACAAATTATCAGAAGTTTTTTTGGGAGTAATAAGATATTTTGGATTTTCAACTTCTTGTATCTAAAATCAATATTTTTATAAAAAGTTATTCATGAAAAAGATTTCTCT
>JBDTXP010000241.1:0-3438 GCA_040006135.1 Ginsengibacter sp.
ATAAAATAAGTAGAAACGGTGGTACTCCACAAAGAGTATTTAGTGATAACATGTTCGACTACACACACAATGCTTTTGAAAATCCCCTTACAGGAGAGATATTCTTTGGAGACACATGGGAAAGTTCAATCTTCGCCAACCGCATTGGATATAAAGGCCCCTTTAACCCGGATATACAATCTTATAATCCAGCCACAAAAAAATATACCCGCTATACCAATTGGATAGGGAAAGATATGTGGGCAACTGTAGATAAAAAAGGAACTGTTTATTTTACCTCTGATGAAGCTAACGGCCAATATAATTTGTACACTTTTGAAAATGGAAAGAAAAAGCAGCTAACCAGTTTTACGACGTCCATTATGCACCCTTTTGTAAGTGCTGCAGGAGATAAAGTGGTATTTGAAAAAGATTTTCAATTATACGCTTATGATGTAGCTACGAAACAAGCTGCGAAAATTCCATTACAGGTTTATAAAAATAATACCCTGGGCACTTTACAGGGTTTTAATGTAAAGGGGAAAATAACTGCCTTTAATGTAAGTGACGATGGAAATAAACTTGCTTTCATAAGCCGCGGAAAATTATTTGTAAGCGATACCAAAGGGAAGTTTATAAAACAATTGAATACAATTCCTCAGGAAACAGTTAAGGAAGTTTATTGGTTAGCAGATAATAAAACTTTGCTCTATGGACAAACTTTTAAAGGGTTTGAAAATCTTTTCACGCAGGATGCAGAAGGTAATGGTGCAGAAAAGCAAGTGACTAACATGCCTAAAAATAGTCGCTCAATATCTTTTAACCGCGATAAATCTAAAGCAGTTTTTTTATGTGGTTCTGATGAAGTGAGGATGCTTGATGTAAAAGAAATGAAAACTTCGCCTATTGTGAAAGATGAGATATGGGGATTGCAGAATTCTGCGCCAACATTTTCTCCTGATAACAATTACGTGATGTACACGGCTTTCCGGAATTTTGAACAGGATATATTCCTTTATCATCTTGCAGATAAAAAAATTTATGATATAACTAATACAGGAGTTTCAGAAACCGGTCCGGTGTGGTCACCTGATGGAAAATATATTTATTTCGCTTCTGACAGAACACACCCTTCATACCCGCGTGGCCCTCAGGAGCAAAAGCTTTACCAGCTTCCATTACAAAAGATAACAGAGCCATACAGATCGGATATGTTTGATTCTTTATTTAATAAAAAGCAACCGGCAGAGGAAAAAGTAGATACTTCTACTAAAGAAAAAAAGAAAGCTTACGAGAAAAAGGAAAAAGAGAGAAAGGAAAAAACTACGCTGAAAACTTCGCTTTTGCCAAAGCCGGAAATGAAAATTGATTTTGAAGATATGATGGATCGTGTAACGCAGGTTGGGCCGGATTTCGGAATGCAATCTATAGTAAGTGTAATCTCAAAAGAGAAGAAGACTTACCTGTATTTTATTTCCAATCACCAGGATGGAAAACCATCGTTATGGAAACTTACTTTTGAGCCATTTGAAAAAGTAAAAACTGAAGAGGTGAAAAATGCAGATGGTTTTGATATAGACATAGAGGGATATAAAGATCATTATTACATATTGAATAGTGGCACAATCAGCAAGTTGGATGTAGATAAGAATGGTCTGGATAAAGTTGATATGGATTTCCCGTTTACCATTAATATGAATGATGAGTTTAACCAGATGTTTTATGAGGCCTGGGGAGATTTAGAGGAAAATTATTACAATGAAAAGTTTAATGGTATTGACTGGCAGGCTATCCGCGACCGCTATGCAAAGTACTTGCCCAATTTGCAAACCCGGAATGACTTCAGGGTTCTGATGAATAATATGATGGGCGAATTAAACACTTCTCATTATGGGTTTGCAACTGCCGGTAGTGATGAAAAAACATTTTATAAAGTAACAACTGCAGCCAATGGAATTGTTTTTAGCGATAGCGATCCATACAAGGTGGATCATGTTATAAAAAATAGTTGTGCGGATATTTCAGAACAGACCATTCAAAAGGGTGACGTGCTTGTAAGTGTTGATGGCATAAAGGTTTCGCCAGATCAAAACAGGGAGTATTACTTTATGCGTTCTACAGATGTTCCTGATGAAATGACATTAGGGTTCCTCCGAGGAAGCAACAGGTATTTTGTAAAGATTCATCCGGAAAATTTTGGTGAAATGAGCAACCAGTTATATGATGAGTGGGTTAATGATAATAAAAAGAGGGTAGATAAATTAAGCAACAAACAGATCGGCTATGTGTATATGAAAGATATGACAGCACCATCACTGGATAAGTTTGAAAAGGATATGGTTTCTGATGATGTAGCACGGAAGAAAGCGCTCATACTGGATTTGCGCTATAATACCGGAGGAAATGTTCACGATGCCGTGCTACAGATGTTATCCCAAAAACCGTATTTGCAATGGAAGTACCGCGATGGAAAAATGAGCCCACAACCGAACTTTGCACCCGCTTCAAAACCAATTATTCTCCTGATAAATGAACAAACGCTGAGTGATGGCGAAATGACAGCGGCCGGATTTAAACAACTAAAATTGGGCAAAGTATTAGGCAATGAAACTTATCATTGGATCATTTTTACTTCTGCCAAACAACTGGTCGATGGATCTTCTGTAAGACTTCCATCTTGGGGATGTTTTACATTAGACGGGAAAAACCTGGAACACACAGGTGTAAAGCCGGACATATTAGTGAAAAATACTTTTGAAGACAGAATGCAAGGAAATGATCCACAAATTCAGGCTGCCGTGGATGAGATTCTAAAAGAATTGAAATAGAATTATTTTAAAAAATACGTAAAAGGAATTTGAAAGGGTGCCAACCATCGAAAGATTGGCAACCTTTAATGATACTCACAACAACATAAAATCATCCCCATCAAACAAACCTTTATCGCTCAATTTTAAATGTGGAATTACAAGCAGCGCCATAAATGACAATGTCATGAAAGGTGCAGAAAGCGTTGAGCCTAATTTTTTTGCAGTGGCGTCAAGGTCTGTGTATTCGCTAGCGACTTTATAACCATCTTCATTGCTCATTAATCCTGCTACAGGTAAAGGAAGAATTTTATTCATTGATGGATTTGAAACGTCCGCGCAACTGATGCCACCTTTGCATTCGATCACAGCGTTTACTGCAGCACAAAGACTTTCATCATCCACACCTACAGCAATTATATTGTGACTATCATGCGCAACAGAAGAGGCAATAGCTCCGCTTTTTAATCCGAAATTTTTTATAAAAGCCAATTTTACCGGCGCATCATGATAGCGGTTGATAACGGCCATTTTTAAAATATCATTCTGTACATCACTTAGTAATTCACCATTACTTTCTTTGGGTTGGATATTCAGTTTGTTCGTGATCAATTGTCCATCAAGCGCTTCAATTACCTGTCCTGAAAAACTT
>JBDTXP010000242.1:0-3430 GCA_040006135.1 Ginsengibacter sp.
GCTATTACATCCAGCCTTCCATCCAAAAGCGCTTTCCATAAAGCTTCCCTATTGGTAGGTTCTTTTATTGCAGGGTTACATTTTATTTTATAACCAAGTCTTTCATAATCATCTGAAGTAAAATAAAGATGATGTGCGCATACTTCAGCTGTTATCCTTTTTTCAGATAAAGGAATTTCATTTGTAAAGAGAGAAAGTTCTTTAGCTGTTGTAATGTGCAAAACATGTAGGCGACTGTCATATTTTCTAGCCAGTGAAACAGCAAATGACGATGATTGGTAACAGGCATTTTCATCCCTGATAATTGGATGGTCTGAGGGAGCGAGGATGGACTTTTCCAGCAGAATCTTTCGAAGATTTTCAGTTATAATTTTTTCATCTTCACAATGAGTAGCAATAAGTAATTCACTTTCAGAAAAGATTTTATGCAATGCGGGCTCACTATCTACAAGCATATTGCCCGTGCTGGATCCCATAAATATTTTTACACCGCAAATTTCCTTTTTTCTTTTATTAAGTTTAAGAACCTCCTCTGCATTGGTGTTGCTGACTCCCATGTAAAAGGAATAATTGGCAAATGATGATCTGGATGCTATCTCGTATTTATCTTCTAATATTTTTTCAGTCACTGCATTCGGTATCGTGTTAGGCATTTCCATAAATGAAGTGATTCCACCAGCCACAGCAGCCCGACTTTCAGAATGGATATTAGCTTTATGTGTTAGACCCGGCTCTCGAAAATGGACCTGGTCATCTATAACTCCCGGAAAAAGATGCTTCCCTTCGCTATTTATTTCTATCACCTTTCCCTTTACATCAATGTTGTTATCCACTCTTTCTATTCTGCTGTTTTTTATATAAACATCCTTTACAGAAATATTTTTTTCATTGACGACAGATATCTGTTTTAAAAGATAGTTTTGCATACCTTGAAAATAAATAATTTAAGCAAAGTATATGCAATTTTTTAAAAAGACAGTTGTTGCTATAGTGATTTTAGCAAGTACAGCAGCACAAGCTCAAACTACATTCTTACCTGAAGGTTCGAAAGAGTATGAAGTAATTGATAGAATAGAAATTAAGGAAGGCCATTTTTCTAATCTCAATTTCTCTTCACTTAAGCCTTACAGCCGCAGGTCAATTGTACAAATGGCTGAAAATGCGGACAGCTTGCATGGCAGTGGTAGCTTGATTTTAACGCCAGTTGATCAATACAATATACATTCATTATTAATGAATAATAGTGAATGGGTTACAGGATCTAAAGAGACTTTTGCCAGCAAAAAGCCAATTCTTAAATCTTTTTATACAACGCAGCCAAACTTATTGGAAGTAAATGTAAAAGACTTTTATCTCGCAGTGAACCCGGTGATTAATTTACAATTTGGCGGCGAAAGCAATGGAGGAGAAAGTATTTACTTGAATAAAAAAGGCATTACTGCCCGTGGTCGGATTGCCAATAAAATTGGTTTCTCTACCACTTTAACTGATAACCAGGAAAGAGGCCCTTCCTTTTTCAGGGATTATATAACAGCCAATCGGGCTGTACCCGGAGTTGGTTTTTATAAAAAATTTAAAACCAACGGTACCGATTATTTTGATGCGAGAGGCTATGTAACATTTAATGCTACCAAGTACATTGACATACAATTCGGCTATGACAAAAATTTTATAGGAGATGGCTATCGTAGTCTTTTCCTGGATGACTATGGTGATAGTTATTTGTTCTTAAAATTAAATACAAAGATCTGGCGCCTTAATTACCAGAATTTATTTATGGAGCTCATGCCCCAGTTTGTGAAATCTGGCGATAATCTCCTAAGCAGAAAATATGCAGCGATGCACCATCTTAGCATGAATGTAACCAAGTGGCTGAACCTGGGAGTTTTTGAAGGAATAATTTTCGGAAGAAAAGATCATTTTGATTTTGAATATTTAAATCCCATTATTTTTCTCCGTCATATAGAAGGAACGGTAGGTAGCCCTGACAATGCAGTAGCGGGTTTTGATTTCAAAGCGAATGCTTTGAAACGTTTCCAGGTTTATGGTCAACTTTTATTGGATGAATTTCTATTAAAAGAGATTTCAAAAAATAATGGCTACTGGGCTAATAAATATGGCTATCAGTTAGGAGTAAAATATGTGGATGCTTTCAATTTAAAAAACCTTGATCTGCAATTTGAAACAAATCGTATAAGGCCTTTTACTTATTCGCACAATGATTCGATTGCAAATTACACCCATTACAATCAGCCGTTGGGGCATCCGTTGGGAGCTAATTTCCAGGAGTTTATTGGCATACTTAAATATCAGCCACTTCCTAAATGGAGAGTGAATGCCAGGGCCATTTATTATTATAAAGGACTTGATTCATTGGGTGAAAATTTTGGTAGTAACCCATTTGAACTTTATACAACACGCACTGCCAATTTTGGTTATTATGTAGGAAGTGGCCATAAAGTAAAAGTGTTAAATGCCGCAATTACGTTGAGTTACGAACTACGCGAAAACTTATTTTTAGAAGGAAATGTGTTGTATAGAAAAGTTACTGATGCACCTAATGCAAGTATATTTAATGTTGGTATAAGATGGAATGCCGCGAGAAGAGAATATAATTTTTAAGGTGCGAAATTTGTCCCGGGATGTAGTGAAGAACTTGCAAATAATGCGATATTAAAATTATTTATCAACTACTACTCCACTGTCAAAGAAAAGGTGATCATTTTTGAATTGATCTTGTCTATTACATTTGAATATTTTAAATCTACATCACGGCTGTGAAGATTCACAAGGCCGCTGCTTAATTTTATTTCAGGGGACAATACAAAAAATGGAAAATATATATGAAACCCCAAACCAAGCTCTACACTAAGGTCTGAGCGTTTTAATTTAATAAGATCTTCGGCTTTGGTGGCTTTGGCATTGCTCGCCAGGTCGTAATCAAATTTGCCCCCGACGATGGTATAAACTTTCATATTCCCTATTCTGTCACTGCTGAATTTTAGATGAACAGGGAAGCTTAATGTAACGGACTGAATCTTTTTTGTGATGGAGGTGTCCTGATCATAGTTCTGCTTATAGAGAAATGCTTTTTCTGAAAAAGTAAGATCAAGAGGATGCAACCTCAGATCGAAGTGATCGTTCATACGAACGTTCACTAACCAGGCAAGATTGATACCTGAATTGTTGATACTCTCAATATCCATTATAGAATCGTATTGGAGAAACCGAGGGTGATGTGTAAAATTAAAATGTGATTTATTATAGCCGATGTTAATACCAAAATGATATGGTTTATCATCATGGTCTTCCTGGTTAATACGATCGCGCAACTGTGCCATAGAAGCGGACATACAAAACAAACAAAGAAATGTAACGACTATTTTTCTGCGCAATAAATGGTGCATATTCCTAAAGTCAATGTTTTGTA
>JBDTXP010000243.1:0-3426 GCA_040006135.1 Ginsengibacter sp.
CAACCATTTCAGGCGTTTGACGAAGGCCCGTGTATATTACTTCCATGCCGGCATCACGAAGTGATGTTGCAATTACTTTTGCTCCACGGTCATGGCCATCGAGTCCTACTTTAGCAATTAATACTCTTATCGGCCGGTTCATTTTTTTATTCATTAATAAATATTCATTCAAAAATAAGCCTTTTTAAACCTTACTAAATTCATTCTGATATTGTTGCAATCATAAGTTGAATTCTCATTTGCCGGCGCCGAAATTGGTTTTCTTGTCTTCAATTCTTTTATGAAAGTAATTTTTAAAATCCTGGTCAGGCCCTTTTAAAATAATAATCAAACTCCCGTATTCCCTGGCATACCTGTTAGTAATACTATCAAAAGCAACAGCCGATTTAAATTGCTTTATAAATGGACGTTGCATTTCATCTCTGTCATCCGTAACTAAAACAATATTCTCATAAGTTTTACTCTTAGGCATCCAAAATAAAAAACTTCCATTGTCTGTGTATGCTTCAGGCAAACCATATTTTTTCCTGTAAAAATTTACTGCTCCTGCCTGTCCGTAATTATCGCAATACAAAATAGCCTGCTTCTTTTCATTACTATCCAAAGTTGCCCATGCTTTTGCTGCCTTTTGTGCCATTTCTTCCCAGCCCAACATATCTGCAAAATCCTGGGGAAGCGGATGATTCTGAAGGTCTTCCCATTTCTGAAAACCATATTTTTCCATATTCATGGTGTGATAATAATTTGCCAGCGCCTTTGGCTTTGCCACAGGTAATAAAACCGGAATCATTAAGATTCCAACAAATACCGGAAAAATTATGAGGGCATATTTCCAAATCACAGAACGATTGGCACAAAAATTTTCCAGGTGAAAAGCACCGAATGCAAAAAGCATCGGGTATACTCCTAAAGAATAATAACTCTTACCTTGAAATACCAATAAAATGACTATCACAAAGAGATAAGACCACGCCAACGCACGATACTTTTTTGCCTTTGCTGAAACAATGATAAAATATAATCCTGCCAACCAAATAAAAAAAGTTGGAAGGTTCATAAATATTTGATCGGTAAGAAAGCCTGTTGGACTTATATATTGCAATTGCGTTTCTCTCAATTCACGCATGTGTGTCACTACTGGAAAATGATGATTGAACTCCCACAATAAAGTTGGAAGAAATATTAACAAGGAAATAGCCCCCGCATAATACAAATGCTTATTCAGGAATATCTTTCTCTCTTTTGAAACCAACAAACCTAAAAGAATACTAATAGTAAAAAATAATACAGAATATTTACTCAACATTCCGAGGCCAACACTTATACCAAAAACATACAACCATTTATCTTTTTTTGTCTGAAGGAACATGATAACACTATATGCCATCATTGTCCAGAAAAAGAATTCGGGAGCATTGGGTTGAAATAAAAAAAATACGCGCAGGTAACCGCCGAAAATAAAAGGCAAAAACACGAGGAATATAGCATACGCTTTACCACCAAGCGATTGTACAATCTTTGCAGCTAAAACAAAAGTGAAAACACCAAACATATCCGGCCAAAACTTGATCCAGAAAACAGAATCTCCAAGCAGGTGCGTAAGCCATGCGAAAAATGAAAGCAAAGGTGGAATTTCTAAATATCCCCATGCAAGATGATACCCTTCTGCCAGGTATAAAAATTCGTCCCGGTGTGGTTCGTAGAAATTACTCTGTAATAAATAAGGAAGAATAAATTTTACGATTGCCAGTAAAAAAATGATTCTATTCGTTTTCTTCATCGGGCAGTATACAGGAAGTTTTGGAGTTGGTAAATTTAATTCTCATTTTAAACCTGTCATCCCAAATGTAATACGTTTTATAGTTTCTTCCTTACCAATCATAGATGCTATATCAAAAACGCCGGGACCGAATTTGCCGCCAACTAAAAATACTCGGAATGGTAACATCAATTCCCCGGGTTTTAGACGACTTGCGCCAGCCAATTCCTTAAAGGCATGTTCAATGTCCACCAAATCCCACAATTTCATTCTCGAATAAAGGCTAATCAATTCTGCAAAAAACTGGTTTTTGTCACTATTCCATTTCGGAAGAATAGCCGTAGCCTCTATTTCTGCAGGAGCCACAAAAAAGAATTTTGCCTGCTCAACAAAATCTGTGAGCAATGTGCAACGGTCTTTTACTAACTCAATAACCTGTTCAAATTTCTTTTCATCGCTGATCGCAATATTATTTTTTCGGAATATTTCTTTAACATCGGGAGCTAATCTTTCAACACCTGATTTTTTTATCCATTCATGATTGAACCATTTCGCTTTTTCAAAATCAAATTTTGCACCATGGGAATGCACCCTGTCCATGGAAAATTTATCAACCAATTCCTGTAATGAAAATACTTCCTGTTCTGTACCATCATTCCAGCCAAGTAACGCAAGCATATTTATAAATGCCTCAGGTAAAAATCCCAGCTCTTTAAAACCATCTATAGTATTGCCCGATGCATCTTTCCATTGCATTGCAAATACCGGGAATCCTAAACGCTCACCATCACGTTTACTTAACTTACCATTGCCATCAGGTTTTAATATCAGTGGCAAATGTGCCCATTCCGGCATTTCTTTTTCCCAGCCAAAATATTTCCAAAGTAATACATGAACCGGGGCACTGGGCAACCACTCTTCTCCGCGGAATGAATTGGTGATCTTCATTAAATAATCATCCACTACAACAGCAAGATGATATGTAGGCATGCCATCTGCTTTCATAAGCACTTTATCATCAACAGTATTCGTACTCATCTCTATTTCTCCACGTATCATATCTGTAAACCGAACGAATTCATTTCCTTCTACTTTTAATCTTATTACATGTGGAAAATTCGCACCTAAAAGTGCATCTGTTTCTGCTTTAGGCAAAGTCAGCGAATTACGCATACGGTGCCGTGTATGAAAACCATATTGCCATTCACTCTCACCCTGTGCCTTCAGGCTATCCCGTAAATCTTCTATTTCCTTAGTAGTATCAAATGCATAATATGCGTGTCCGCTATCTACTAATTGTTTTGCGTATTGCATATAAATTTCTTTGCGCTCGCTTTGGCGGTATGGGCCTGTATCACCCGGCAGCAGCGGTGCTTCATCGGGCAAAATACCACACCAATCCAGGCAATCCCAGATATATTGTTCTGCACCTTCCACAAACCTGCTCTGGTCTGTATCTTCAACCCTTAAAACGAAAGTACCTTTATGCTGATGTGCAAATAAATAATTAAATAATGCTGTGCGCACTCCACCTAAGTGCAGGCCACCTGTAGGGCTTGGCGCAAAACGTACTCTTACTTTTTTCATAATAATTTTCTTTTTGACATTAATATTGAATGCCTCTTAACAGCAAAAATCATGAACCAAAGGTAATTGTATAAAATTTT
>JBDTXP010000244.1:0-3401 GCA_040006135.1 Ginsengibacter sp.
CATTCATCCAACAATGTATTTCCATCAGAACCTCTTTTTAAAATGATCTTATAAACTCCCCCTTTCTCAATTGGCTGATTAGTAGTTACAAGGATTTTTGTGGCATATCCATTTTCACAATTACCAATAGCACTCTTAATGGTTACAGCTTGTGGTCCTGTTATAATAAAATCACTTCCATCTGGTACAATACTGTTGCATAAAATTCTTTTTTTAAACACTAAATTAAAAGTTGAAGGTGCACAAACAGGGCGGGTGAGGCTGTCCATTGGGGTGGGCTGTAAAGGAATAATGGTGAGTTTCAGCAATCTGCCTATAGGTATGGCACGATCACAATTGTCAATCAAAGTATTTGCATCACTCCCATTTTTTATTACAACGTCCCAATTACCGGGCGGCAAAGGTTTGTTGAGCGTTAAAACCAAAGAATCAAAATCAAATCCAACAGCGCAACCTACACCCAGAGCGCCTGTTACATTTGTACCAGCGGCAGAAACAGTGAAATCACTTCCATTTGTTGCAAGGCTGCTGCATTTCATTTTCTTATTAAGCTTTATATAAATATTCTGAGCATCACAAGAAGATTTCACTGACTCAAGATCTGGAAGTTTTGGATCTGTAATACTTGCTGTACCTCCGCCAAATGATAAAGAATAACCACTTTGCGTATCAGTAAAATGACTAATTAATAAAATATAATTATGGCCCTGGATAAGGTTGGGCATTTTTGAGAATCTATTCTCCGTTCCATTATATGAAGAAGCACATTGAATATAGGAGACACCGGAACCTGAGGCACCTGTGGCACCTGGATTACCAGCCCAATTTCCGGTTACAATTATAGATTGATTTGTGTAAACCTGATCGGGATCCAGTCCAGTCACATCATAAAGTTGCCAATCATAGTCATCAGTAAGATCTTTGGGAGTAATCACAAATCCTAAAGTCCCGGAAACAAAGCAAGTAAACTTATACCAATATGGATTTTTATTGGCATAATCAGCTCCATCCCTGCCACTGCATCCTGGAACAAATAAATTATTACTGCTACAGATTGGAACAGAATCCTGGCTAAATACAGAAGTTCCACATACGGGAAATGCAGTAGCTGGAGTTTGTCCAAGCGTAGTACATGCCTGGCCAAATACAAACGCAGGCAGGAGTAAAAATGCAATTAAAATAATTTGAACTCTCAAGGCAATTATTTAAAGACAAATATCTGCATTTAGGTGGTAAGGATGTTTGAAATTATTTGTTAAGTAAATTGATGGTATAGTGATCTAAAAAAGTAGTTTTAAGAAGTCATTAAAATTATTTGATGCATATGAATTGCCGCCTGCTTTAGCAGGTGGAAAAAGATTACTATAGATTATTGTCTTTAGCCAAATAACTTCTAATAATCCTATAATCATTAAAAAAAATTAAGGCTAAAGCTCTTTAATACTATTATTTATTCCTTAGACTGAGTCTGTGGCAATTCAACCTAATATTTTCCAGGCTGTCAAATGTATTTAGAATATACAAACCATGAATAATAAAACAAATCACATCGTGAATTCAACATTTATTGCAAGCGCAATTACTCCTTATTCTTAACAGTTATAATTTCAGCTGCGATACTTATCGCAATTTCACCGGGTGTTTTACTTTTTATTTCTATACCCGCGGGAGAAAATAGGATTTTTCCATTGAGCAATGAGCCATCGATTTGAAGCAAGCCTTCCTTTATATAAGTTTCTTTCATTTTCGAAATTTTATTTTTGCTGCCGAGCATCGCCAGGTATTTAAAATTTTCTTTATAAACAGATCGAAATACCTCATCGTCAGTACGGTATCCAAAAGTCATGATCACAACAAAATTCCTTTCGCCTTCCACTAAATTTTTCACCTCACTATAATCTCCAATCACAGATTTTTTATGAGCATATTTATTTTTTTTCATCGTATTCAGGTTCCCCCTGGTATCGACCACCTGAACATAAAATCCTAACTCCCGCATGGTGCGTGAAAGTGCTAACGAACAATGGCCGCCACCTATAATGCAAACCCGATCAACATATCCAATTTTCTGAATACTTACCCAATCGTTTTCTGAGCGTTGCACAAATATTTCCTGCAAATTCACATTGGTTTTGAAAAACCGAACACCGCTATTTGATAATTGCAAAACACCTGATTTAAAATTTTTATAAGCTTTAATAATTTTCTTAATTGCGCTTAAGTCATGGTGATTTACAGGTAAAAGAAGAACCGTCTGCTCTCCGGAGCATATCATACCACTTTGAGAGTTCCCCGTTTTCCTGTGTTCCTGTTTTTTAATATCGGCTTTATTTCTTGCACCTTTTTCAAGTAAACTTTTAGCCATTTCTACCAGCTTATATTCCATAATGCCTCCACCAATTGAGCCACTGAATTTCTCCTTTGCATTCACTGCCATTAGAAATCCCTTACGACCAGGACTACTTCCTTTACTCTCCAAAACATACAATAAAATGACGGGAATATTTTTCTTAAGACTTTTGCTGATTAATTTCCAGACTTGCAATTGAGGATTCATTTTTTACACTTGAAGGTTTTATAGGAGCATATAAATTCATCAATACTTTTTCAGGCGTGAATGGGGCTGAGTATGTAGGAGAACAATTTTTATTAAACGCGCAAACCGCATTTCTTATAGCAAAATAAACACCCAGGCCATACATCAATGGTGGCTCTCCTGTTGCCTTAGAGCCAAAAATGGCCATAGGTTCATCGCATAAGTAAGGATGAACTTCCAGGACTTTTGGAACAGAATAAATATCCGGGACTTTATAAGTCGAAAGCGCATTTGAACGTAATACGCCCATTTGATCATAAATGATTTCTTCCATTGTCATCCAACCCATTCCCTGGACAATGCCGCCCTCAACCTGGCCAAAATCAATAAGGTCATTAAGAGGCTTACCAAAATCATGAACAACTTTTATAGACTCAACTTCGTATATCCCCCGCACACAATCCAACTTAACAACAGAAACCGAAGTTCCAAAAACATGGTAGGCAAATGGATGGCCTTTTTCAGTAGTTGAATTATAATGAATTTCAGGAGTTGCATAATGGGAGTGTTCAGAAAGTGCAACTCTTTTTACATAGGCCGCTTGGACCAAATCAACCCAACTAATTTTTGTTTCATTGTTTTTACAGGAAATATTTCCATCCATGATCGTCAGATCTTGCACCTCACATTTGAATATTTCTGCAGCTACCAATTTCAACCTGTTAAGAATTTCATTACAAGCCATCTCAACTGCCTTACCATTCAGGTCGGCCGTGGCACTCGCTGCAGAAGGAGATGTATTGGAGATTCTATAAGTATTTGTAGAATGTATTTTTATTTTTTTAAAGTCAATAGAAAATATAGA
>JBDTXP010000245.1:0-3386 GCA_040006135.1 Ginsengibacter sp.
CAAGGATCCTCAGAAAGAAATATCAGTGCAGTAATTTTTAAAGATGATGTAAAGAAGGCGGTGAATGTTTTGCACGAAGATTTTTTTGAAGCAACATACAAACAAATAAACCTCTTCATCACCGGTGCAGGAAATGTGGGCAGTAAACTTTTAAAACAATTATGTGAACAACAAGACTATTTGCAACAACATCTAAGATTACAAATCAGGGTGGCAGGAATAGCCAACAGTAAAAAAATGTTTTTCAATGAGAAAGGAATTGACTTAAATATTTGGAAGGACATTCTGCAGGAAGGCGAAAAGATGCAACTGGAAACATTCATAGAAAGAATACAAAATAAAAATCTACGTAATGCAGTTTTCGTGGATATAACGTCCAACGAAACGATTGCAAAATCCTATGAAGAGTTTTTGAAAAAAAGCATCGCAGTGGTAGCCTGCAATAAAATTGCCTGCTCATCCTCTTACGAATATTATAAACAATTAAAAAAAGTATCACAGGAATTCAATGCACAGTTCCTCTTTGAAACTAATGTGGGTGCAGGTTTGCCTGTAATTGGCACTTTGAACGATCTGATCAGAAGTGGCGATAAAGTGCAAAGAATAGAAGCAGTGCTAAGTGGTACGCTTAATTTTGTATTTAATAATTATACAGGCGAAAAGAGTTTTGCCAAGGTGGTCAGGCAAGCGCAGGATGAAGGATATACAGAACCCGATCCACGACTGGATCTCAGCGGAGTTGATGTTGCACGTAAGATTCTGATTCTTGCAAGAGAGTCAGGAGAAAAAAAAGAGCTACAAGACATAGAAAATATTTCATTTATGCCGGAAGCGTGTATGAAAGGTGATGTAGAAAACTTCTATAAAGAGATGGAAAAAAATGAAAGTCATTTTGAGGCTCTCATTAAGGAGGCTTCCGATGCAGGAAAAAAATTAAAATTCGTAGCAACATCTGAGAATGGAAAAGCTTCGGTAGGACTACAACATATCGACCCTCAACATGATTTTTATCATTTATATGGAAAAGATAATGCGGTATTATTTTACACCAATCGGTATGTAGAGCAACCACTTGTGATTAAGGGAGCGGGTGCCGGCGCTGAAGTTACAGCTTCGGGAGTGTTTGCTGATATCATAAGAGCAGGTCGATAAATTTTTTTATTAAGAAATAAAAATTTGAGAATGAATATTGATAAAAAAATATAACGGACTGCAATACTAAAAAGAAATATGGAAAGTGTTAGAAAAATAAAGATTAAGGCCCCGGCTACCATTGCTAACCTCGTTTGCGGGTTTGATGTTTTAGGTATGGCTCTTAATAACCCTTATGATGAAATGGAGGTCAGCATTACAAAAAGTGGTGGCATCGCTATCAATCATATTGATGCATATAACCTCCCCACCCTACCCGATCAGAATGTTGCAGGCGTCTCACTTATAGAATTGATGGAATCGACTGAGGGTGAAATTGGATTTGATATTATCATTAACAAACAAATAAAACCAGGCAGCGGCTTGGGTTCCAGCGCAGCAAGCTCTGCCGGCGCTGTATTTGCAGCAAATTATTTATTAAATAATAAATTTTCCAAAATAGATTTAGTTCGCTTTGCAATGGCTGGTGAAAAATTAGCCTCAGGAGTGAAACACGCAGATAATGTAGCACCATGTATTTTCGGTGGTGTCACCCTTATTCGCTCCATATTTCCATTGGATATTATTTCTATTATAGCGCCGCCTTTATTTGTTACGGTTGTTCATCCGCAAATTGAAGTAAAGACATCAGATTCGCGTGAAATATTACGCAAGGAAGTTTTGTTGAAAGATGCCATAAAACAATGGGGTAATGTTGCGGGACTGGTAGCAGGTTTTATGCAAAGTGATTATGGATTGATAAGCCGCTCTTTGGAAGATGTAATTATAGAGCCTGTGCGAAGCATGTTAATTCCGGGATTTGATGAAGTCAAACGACGATGTATAGACGTGGGCGCTTTGGGCGGTGGGATTGCCGGCTCGGGTCCTTCAATCTTTATGCTTTGTGAAAAATTACCCATTGCTGAGAAAGTAGAGAAAATAATGAAAGATGTTTATGACAATACAGGGTTGAAATATAACACGTATGTAACAACAATAAATAATGATGGAGTCAGGATTACAGGAGAAAATTAAATCAAAAAATAAATATTAAACAAGAGATTCCTAAAAAAAACATTTAATAATACAATGAACTATTTCAGCACAAATAATCAATCGCCTTCAGTAAATTTTAAAGAAGCAACGATCAAAGGACTTGCGCCGGATAAGGGATTGTATTTTCCTGAAAGAATACCGGAAATTGAGAATAATTTTTTTAAAAACATTGAACAGTTTTCCAAAGAAGAAATAGCGTTTAAAGTCATTGAACCTTATGTAGGAAATGTGATTCCAAAGGATGTATTGAGAAAAATAGTTTCTGAAACTGTCAACTTCGATTTTCCTTTAGTTTCTGTTGAAGAAAATATTTTTTCCCTGGAATTATTTCATGGACCCACGCTCGCATTTAAAGATGTTGGGGCACGATTTATGAGTCGTTGCCTTAGCTATTTTGTAAAAGATAATACTCAGAAAGTTACCGTGCTGGTAGCTACTTCGGGTGATACAGGTGGTGCAGTTGCCAGTGGATTTTATGATGTAGATGGCGTGGATGTAGTAATTCTTTATCCATCAGGAAAAGTGAGTAGTGTGCAGGAATTGCAATTAACAACTTTAGGAAAAAATATCAGGGCGTTGGAAGTGGATGGTTCTTTTGATGATTGCCAAAGCCTGGTAAAGCAAGCGTTCGCCGACGATTCATTGAACAAAGAAATATTTCTCACTTCAGCAAACTCTATCAATGTAGCACGTTGGCTTTCGCAACAATTTTATTATTTTTTCGCATATCAGCAATGGCCTGATAAAAATAATCCGCCGGTAATAAGTGTGCCGAGCGGAAACTTTGGAAATATTTGTGCCGGGCTTTTGGCCAATTATTCAGGCCTTCCGGTCAGGCATTTTATTGCCGCTTGTAATGCCAACAAAGTCTTTACAGATTATTTGCTGACACAAAAATATGTTCCCTGTCAATCGATAGCAACCATCTCCAACGCGATGGATGTTGGCAACCCCAGTAATTTCGTTCGAATCCTTCAATTATTTAAGAATTATTTTACTGATATTGAAAACCTCGTAAGTAGCTATTCTATTACAGATGACGAAACGAGGAATGCCATCTCTGAAGTTTATGTAATGCATAAATATTTAATGGATCCTCATGGCGCTGTGGCTTACATTGCGTTGAAAAATTATTTCCACAATGAAAATATGAAAGCGGGTTTATTTTTAGAGACTGCACATCCCGTAAAATTTTACGA
>JBDTXP010000246.1:0-3371 GCA_040006135.1 Ginsengibacter sp.
TCATTTGCCAATGATGTTTTTTGCTCTTCCAAAGACGCAGCTTTAAAGTGCAGACTTTCGATGTTTGCTTTATTTGCTCTTGTGGACCAATTCATTGGAATCTTTACCATACCCATTATGCTAAACATTTGCGGCGCACCACCAAAGCCAATCATGTGCGAATATTGTACGCCAAACTGGGGCTTCATGCTCTGCCTTTCAATATCCTGCTTTAAATAAGTAAGTTGAATATTTTGGTCTATTGCTTTTATATCACTCCTGTTTTTATAAAACAAGGTGCTGTCGAAAACCAATGATGAATAATCTTTCATTACAAAATTGGTATCAACAGAAAAATCAGTGAGCTTGTTCCGGTTCATTAAAGTATTCAATGCAATTTGTTTTTGTCGGATTTCATTTTGTAATCCCACGCGCATATTTTGAATGTTACCGAGGGATGCTTTCGCTTTATAATAAGCGCTTATTTTCCCCAAACCATTTTTATATCTTGTTTCTGCGTTGGTAATCATGAAATGCAAAAGCTTTTCACTTTCATCGAGTATGGATAATTTTTTTTCAACGATTACCCATTCATAATAATTCTTTTTTGCGGCAGCAAAGAGGTCGTTCAAGGCTGCTTCTTTATCTTCTCTAGTAACTGATGACATAGCTTGCATATAAGCTTCATTGGCATCATTAATTTTTTTATTGGGAAACATTTGCTGGGCGTTAATCATAAAACTTCCCATTCCTTTTTCCGCAGGCATATTGCCACTTGCTTTGGTTCCGTTCCATAAACCGGTTTTATAAGGTGTCGTCCACAAACCCGCCGAAACAAGTGGTGCTTCCCAGTTCCTGGCGCCCTTTGCTGCCGCATCCAGTGATTGAATTTCTGCGTCATACATTTTTAAGGAAGGGTAAGAATGTTGAACACTATCTAAAATATCATCCAACTTTAAAATTTTCTGCGCATGCAGATTATTCCCTAAAACAAAACAAAACACTATTAATAAAATATTCTTTTTCATAGTAACTATTTAATTTTTACAACAATTATTTCCTTTCTGAACCGGTGGACAAGGAACACTTCCATAGGAACAAAAAACACAACAGTCGCCAGGTTTTGGTTTTAATATCGATTTACATTGTGTGCATTCATAAAAAAATTGACAAGCATCTACGGGCATATTTTCTTCCTTCTGAAAACCGCATTGAGGGCAGGTTATGATTGATTGAATTTGTATTTTCATAATTAATGTTTTATTTCGGGTACTTCTATTTTTCCATATTTTTTCAACTCATATTCCTTACTCATTAAAAAGATGATTGGCGTTACCAACAGAATGTGAATGGAAGAAGTAAACACACCGCCAATCATAGGAAGCACAATTGGTATCATGACATCGCTGCCTACACCGGTGCTCCATAGAATTGGAATTAAGCCAAACAGAATTACACAAACGGTCATAATCTTTGGCCGCACTCTTTTTGCAGCGCCCATTATCACGTATTCGCGTAAATCGGCTTTAGTAATTGTTTCTCTTGAATTACCTTTTAGTGCCACCAATTGTTGCATGGCATCATAGAGGTAAATGATCATTACAACACTTGTCTCTACCGCTAATCCAAACAAGGCTATAAAGCCAACTGCCACTGCAACCGATAAATTTACTCCCCAGAAATAAATCATAAATGCTCCACCGATTAATGCAAATGGCAGAGAGACCAAACTTAGCAGTGCTTCTCTTACAGAATGAAACGCAAAATACATAGCAAGAAAAATAATGAACAGAACAATAGGCAAAATAATTTTCATTGTTCTTTCACTGCTAATTAAATTTTCATATTGCCCGCTCCATTCTATAAAATAGCCCTTGGGTAATTTGGTGAGCATTGTATTTAATTTTTGCTGTGCTTCTTGCACAGTACCCGCCAGATCCCTGTCTCTTACATTAAATAAAACAGTGCCTCGCAATAATGCATTCTCAGAATTAATCATTGGTGGCCCTTCGGTAATCGCTACGTCCGCTACGGCTTGTAATGGAATTGGACCGAATTGCCTGGTCTGCACTTGTAAACTTTTTAAAGCTTCCAGGTTATCCCTGAAATCCTGTGCATAACGGGCATTAACGGAAAAGCGTTGGCGACCTTCAATAGTAGTGGTTAGTTTCATTCCGCCCAAAGCGCTTTGCACCACTGTATTTACATCGTCCACGCTCAGGCCATAGCGGCTTATTTCATCCCGATTTATATTTATATCAATATATTTTCCACCCGTTATTGGTTCTACATACAAATCTTTCACTCCATTTATTCCCAGCAATTCAGCTTTTACCTTTTGTGCAAAGGCATAAATAGTATCCAGATTTTGTCCATACACTTTTACGCCTACATCAGTCCGGATACCTGTTGACAGCATGTTGATACGATTGATAATCGGCTGTGTCCACCCGTTAGTTACACCTGGAATTTGTAGTTTACTATTGAGTTCATTCACTATATCTTCCTTTGTTTTGCCGGCTCTCCACGCTGATTTTGGTTTTAATAAAACAATGGTTTCAATCATACTGATTGGTGAATTATCAGTTGCTGTATTTGCTCTTCCGGCTTTCCCCAACACATTTTTTACTTCAGGAACCGAGGCAATAATTTTATCCTGAACCTGTAAAATTCTTTTTACTTCTGCATTAGAAACGTCGGGCATCGTAACAGGCATAAACAAAATAGAGCCCTCATCCAATGGCGGCATGAATTCGCGCCCCAGGCTTAAAATAAGCGGGATACTTATCAATAATGCGATGATGTTGATAGCCAGCGTGGTTTTTCTCCATTTGATACATAAGCGAATAATAGGCTCATATATCTTCCGTAACCCCCTATTAAGTGGATTGGCAGATTCAGAGGTAAATCTTCCTTTTAAAAAAAAGGAAATCAATACCGGAGTAAGAGTTAAAACAAGAATAGCATCCACTGCTACTATGAAAGTTTTAGTATAAGCCAATGGACTAAATAGTTTTCCTTCCTGACCTGTAAGTAAAAATATAGGAAGAAAGGAAGCCACAATAATAATAGTAGAAAAAAATACGCCTCTTGAAACCTGCTTACACGAGCTTTCGATTATGCGCATTCTTACATCTTCCGGTATTTTTAAATAATTCCTTTTTGGTACTATTTTTTTAAAAAAGTTTTTCATTTTTATTTTAATTTATTAGCAGGGTCATTTTGCCATTCAGAAAGATTGTGATATGCATTTTCCGACATGATGATTCCATTATCTACGATAACACCGATAGCCAGCGCAATCCCTGTTAAAGACATAATGTTTGATGAGAGGCCAAGCGCATTCAGCAATATAAAACTGATGGCAATTGTGATAGGTATTTGAATAATGA
>JBDTXP010000247.1:0-3364 GCA_040006135.1 Ginsengibacter sp.
TCGTTTAGAAGGCCCTATGCCCTATTTTATATATACTGTAAGTGATGACAGTTACGCATCACCCAACCACGCTGATATGGAAACCGAACTGGAGGGTTTATACTTTATTGAACTGAATAACGGTATGGAAGATGACTTCTTTTCCTCCGTGAAAAAAATAAAAGAGATGTACCAGAAGGCTAATTCAAAAGATTATTTCACTGTTCAGACAAGTGTATTCGATAAAGGCACTAATGTGATTGTTGCGTTTCCGCTTCCACAGGGATGGGCTTCTTTTGAACCTAATCCTGCAACAGAATGGCCTGTAATGTTTAAAGCCGCTTTCCCTAAAGATGATTTTAAAGCTTTTATGAAAAAATTTAATGACGCTCAAAAAACGTTTGAGTCAGTTGTGATTAAGCATAGAAAAGATCTGAGCTCTCCGATGTAGTGAAATAACTAATGGTTGCCGAAAACATCCTGCATCGTAAAATACGACAGGATGCGGCGGCGGCTATTCCTGGTAAGGAAATTTAATTCTGATCTTTTTACTTTTTGATTTATTAAAAATTGATTGCCTTCCTGCACAGGCTATGTACAGGGGCGATTCCGAAAAGCCAAACGAGTAGGGAAAAATTAAATATAAAAAAAATGAAAAAACTAATTTTTGCAGCACTCATTACATTGATGATTGCTGGTTGTAACCAGGCGGAAAAAAAGAGTGATACAAGTGTACAAAAAGACAACTCAACTACTGGGAATGGCGATGAAATGAAAGCCACCTACGAAGCCAACCTGGCCGCATACAAAAGCCAGATTGCAGCTTTTGAAAAGGAGGATATTAATACCTGGGCAGCAACAATTGCTGACAATGCAGTATGGCATTCACCTGCTTATGGCGATACAGGCACTTCTAAAGCTCATTGGGTGGAATCAATTAAGAACATAATGGACAACAATAGCAATCTTCATCTAACAGATGCTCAATTTTTGCCCGGTGTTGATTCAGCTACACAAAAGCCTGATGGAAGTGTGCGATATTATGGAACCTGGCATGCCTCACCCACAGGCGGCAAAGAAGTAAGTATTAAATTTTATGGTACGTACGATTTTAATAGCGATCATAAGATTATATCCGGAGATGAATATTATGATGTAGGTGGTTTAAGGAATGCAGTTACTCCTAAAAAATAATTTGTTATTTGGTTGATGAAAATAAAATTGAAACTCAAATATCAAATCAAAATAAGCTGGTTTCGCTCTGGCATTTATTTGCAGATGTATTTCCAAAAAGATAATCTGGAACATTAAAACTTGAATATTAAAACTTGAATTATGACAAAGTATTTAATCAAAGCAAACTACAATTCAGAAGGCGTAAAAGGGCTACTTAAATCAGGTGGCAAAATCAGAAAAAGTGTTGTTGACAAAATGGTAAAGGATCTTGGGGGAGAATTGGAAGCATTTTATTATGCTTTCGGCGATCCTGATATATATGGTATATGCTCCTTTCCTGATACTGCTACTGCTGTAGCTTTTGCATTATCAATAAACGGTTCGGGGTTAGTTTCTCTTACAACTACGGTATTAATTGATCCCGGAGAAATAGACAAAGCAAAAGACATTTCTGTCACATATCGTACACCGGGTAATTAAATTAAAGTCCGCTATTAATTGTAAAAAATCAAGCATGGCTCTCACATGTATCTTTTGAGGGGGCGTTTCCGAAAAGCCAAATGAGTAGGAAAATTAAAACATAAAAAAATGAAAAAGATTATGATGACGGCAGTATTATTTCTCACGGTAATAACTGCTTTTTGCCAACAGGAAACTAATGGTACTATTTACATTAAGCATCCATACATTGATGTGGTAATGAAAGCCAACCAGGATTATGTTGCAAACAACTTTACTACAACTAAAAATTATTATGCTGATTCAGCTAAATGGTGGATATCCGGAATGAAAGATTTTATTCCTCTTGCAGATGCCGTTACAATGTGGAAAAGTGATTTCGACAAATTTACTGATATTAAACAGACACCAGTCGGCTACCCGGATTTTTTGCACTACAAAAAAAATAATTCGATGAATGTTCAATCATGGTGGACATGGTCGGGCAAGTCAAAGAAAACAGGAGAAGTGGTTACAGCTCAAATGGTAATGTTTGACGAGTTTAATAATGACGGTAAAATAACCAGGGAATACATCTATGGCGATTTTTCAAAAATGGAATGAACATAGTAAAAAAATAATGCCTTGCTTCAGATTGATTTTTTAAAAAATTTGTGCAGGGCATTCTTTTTATTTTATCATTTTAACGGGATTTATATTACTAAGAGCAAAATAGCCAGGACAAAGATAATTTGATAAATAGACCTTCATATAACAGAGGAAGATCGATCGCCTCCCCTTAATCTAAATTCAAAATTATTATCATATTGCTTTTCTGAGAAGATATAAGCAGAAAAAAAAATGAAAAAATGAAAAAGAAAATCGAATCTATTTGGCATCGTTCTTTTGCTGCAATCATTATAACAATATGTATTTTTTCAACAGGCTGTACTCAACCGTCATCGCAAACGACAACACTTGATAAAAAAGATACCACTGCAAAAGCCGAAACTCCGGACTACTATAATTTCCGCCCTGCATTAGAAAAAGAATATGGTTACACACATGCTGTAAAAATTGGCAATCATATTAAAATATCCGGTGCGGTAAGCATGGATGATAAAGGAATCCTTGTAGCACCGGGTAACCTGGAACAACAAATGAAAAATTGTTACGGTGACCTGGAAAAAATATTAGGTCATTACGGCTGCACTTTCGATGATGTGTATGCTGAAAATATTTACACAACAGATATGGCAGGGTTGGAAAAAGTATTAGGTTTTCGCAACAGTATTTATAAAAAGCAATTTCCTACGGGTACCTGGCTTGAAGTAAAAGGTCTCGCATTGCCAGGACAATTGATTGAGATAGATATGGAAGCACTTAAAGCAGAATAATATTCGCAGCGCTTCATTCTTTTAAACAAAAAATATGAAATCATGCAAACAGTCGGTATTATCGGTGGCTCAGGTTTCATCGGTAGCTACATTACCAAAATATTCCTGGAAGAAAATTATAAAGTAAGAGTTTCCTCTACAGATATTAATAATAAAGGTAAATACGAGCACTTAGAAACCCTTAACAATGCTCACAATCTAGAAGTTTGCGCATTAGATGTTTGCAATGTTAATATGCTGGAAAAGTTTGTAACCGGATGCAACATTCTAGTACATGCTGGTACGCCATTTAAGCTGGATGTAAAAGATCCGCAAAAAGAATTGTTTGATCCAACGGTGCAGGGCACACGAAATTTTCTGGATGTAATTTCAAA
>JBDTXP010000248.1:0-3353 GCA_040006135.1 Ginsengibacter sp.
CCACCCGAAGCATAAAGGTATTTTTCATCCTTACTAAATTTTAGTCCTACCCAACTTTTCGCGATGGTGATATCATCAACTATTTTCTGCTTACGTGTATCTATGAGTTGGATGCTTTGTCGGCTGTACCCATTATTGGTTACTGCTAACCATTTTTTTGAGGTCGACACAGCCATATTAAGTGGTAGGTCACCGAGGGTGAATCCAATACCTGCTGGTGAAAGGCTCCAGCCATTAGGTAATGTAAGTTGTTGCGGTGATTGAGCATTTGCATCAAGGAAAAAAAATAAAAGCAGGATAGGTATTGGAATTTTACGCATGTTGGATTATTGAGGATATAAAAGTAAAGTAAATCAGAATAATTAGAAACCTTAGGTGAGGCTTTCTCACCTAATCGTAATCAACATTAATGGTAGTAAAACTTTTAAAAATCCGGAACCTTTTGAACCGCAGGAACCCTGGATAACTTTTGAACTTTTTCTTTCCAATTCCAGTTGACATTTTCGCCATATCCCCTTACCTTTGCCGCCAAATTCCATTTAAAAATTATATCAACCATATTTTATGGCAAATAAAGGTAAGATCAAGCAAATAATCGGGGCTGTTCTAGATGTGCATTTTGAAAGCGACAGTAAGCTTCCACTAATATTTAACGCTCTGGAACTCACCCGTCCGAATGGCGAAAAGCTGGTGATGGAAGTACAGCAGCATCTTGGAGAAGATAGTGTGCGTTGTATAGCGATGGATGGCACAGAGGGGCTTACGCGTGGTATGGAAGTAGTGGATACAGGATCGCCTATATTAATGCCAACCGGGGAAGCTATCAACGGAAGATTATTTAATGTAACCGGTGATGCTATTGATGGATTGCCACCAGTGAGCAAGCAGAATGGCCGGCCTATTCATGCTAAGCCACCTTTATTTGAAAACCTGAGCACCGCATCAGAAATTTTATTTACCGGGATTAAAGTAATTGACCTTATTGAGCCTTATGCTAAGGGTGGAAAGATTGGATTATTCGGCGGTGCCGGTGTAGGTAAAACAGTATTGATCCAGGAACTCATTAATAATATTGCTAAGGCATATAGTGGATTATCAGTATTTGCAGGTGTTGGTGAAAGAACCCGTGAAGGAAATGATTTGTTGCGCGAGATGATCGAAGCTGGCATTATGAAATATGGTAAAGAATTTATCCATAGCATGGAAGAAGGCGGATGGGATCTTTCTACAGTAGATATGGAAGATTTGAAAGATTCAAAGGCAACTTTCGTATTCGGACAAATGAACGAACCACCGGGAGCACGTGCGCGCGTTGCATTAAGTGGATTGACTGTTGCTGAATACTTCCGTGATGGAGATGGTACAGGCAAGGGAAAAGACATTTTATTTTTTGTAGATAATATATTTAGGTTCACACAAGCAGGGTCTGAAGTATCGGCCTTGCTGGGAAGGATGCCTTCAGCGGTAGGATACCAGCCAACATTAGCTACGGAAATGGGATTGATGCAGGAAAGAATTACTTCAACGAAAAATGGTTCTATCACATCTGTACAGGCAGTATATGTGCCTGCGGATGACCTTACAGATCCGGCACCGGCTACAACGTTTGCCCACCTTGATGCTACAACCGTATTGAGCAGAAAGATCGCGGATTTGGGAATTTACCCGGCAGTGGATCCATTGGATTCTACTTCAAGAATTCTTTCTCCTGCAATTGTGGGAGAGGAGCATTATAACTGTGCAAACAGGGTGAAATTAACTTTACAGCGCTATAAAGAATTACAGGATATCATTGCGATTCTTGGCCTTGATGAATTAAGTGATGAAGATAAATTAATTGTGAGCCGTGCACGCAGGGTTCAGCGTTTCTTATCACAGCCTTTTCACGTAGCCGAGCAGTTTACAGGATTAAAAGGAGTCTTGGTTTCAATAGAAGATACTATCCGCGGTTTTAATGCGATCATGGATGGCGAGGTGGATGAATATCCTGAAGCAGCGTTTAATCTCGTGGGCAACCTTGATGATGCGATTGCAAAAGGGAAAAAGATGATGGAAGCAGCGCAAGCTTAATTTAGATATGAGATGAGAGATGTAAGATATGAGATGTGGCAGCTTCCTCATTTTTATTTATATCTAACCTCTTTTTATAATTTCTAGATACTCGTATCTTAATGAAAATTCACAATTTTAAAGAATTATTAGTTTGGCAAAAAGCAATGGATCTAGTGACTTTCACTTACAAACTAACTGTTGATTTTCCTAAAGAAGAAAAGTATGGATTAATTCCTCAAATCCAAAGATGTGCGGTTTCTATTCCTTCAAATATTGCAGAGGGAAGTGGAAGGACTTCGCAAAAAGAATTTCAACACTTTATAAGTATTTCAATGGGCTCATCTTTTGAATTGGAAACACAAATATTATTAGCATTTAGTTTTAATTACATTAATGAAATGCAATTAAAGGAGTTTGAATCTCTAATAACACCTGTTCAAAAAATGATGTATGGCTTATCAAACAGTTTAAATAAATAAAAATCAGAGGTAAGATACCAGATTTTAAATGTGAGATTTTTTTCTTGCTACTAACATCTAACATCTTGCTACTAATATCTAAATTATGACATTAGAAATTTTAACTCCGGAAGGAAAAGTGTTTAGCGGAGATGTAGCAGGCGTGCAACTTCCGGGTATTGATGGTGTGTTTGAAGTATTGGATAGGCATGCACCTTTGGTGAGTGCGCTAAAGTCTGGAAAGTTGAAAGTCCTAAAGGATAAGAATGCTACAGTTATCTATAATATTCAAAGTGGTTTTGTAGAGGTGCTACATAATAAAACCATGGTACTTGTTGAGGGTGCGACTGAGGAATAATAAATATTCTTAAAAAGAAAAATCTATTTTTTTTTAAAGCGTATATAGCAAATTCCCATCAAGGGCATTATTGCCAGTAACAGTAAATAGCACCAATTCCCGGTTAATAGAATTGAAACTCCTGAAACCACTATAACATATATGGGATATAATAAAAACATTAATCCCGTCATTACGGAATCATAATGGTCAACGGAACGATCTTTGATGATCAGGTGAAAAAGAAGATAGAGGGGCACATTTAAAATAAAACCTATAGCTGCAGGAATCGCTAAGAATATGCGCTTAAGCGTTGAAGGCTCTGAAAAATAACCTCTTAATTTTTGTGTATCTTCTTTCGGAATTTCATACACCAGGTTCTTTAATTGCTCTTTCAGCATTTCATTAAACTCTACAATAGCCTTGCCTGAAGAAAGGTCTTCATACATATCGCCGAATTCAATAAACTCTCCAAAATTCAAATGCACTTCTTTGCCAATAGACCT
>JBDTXP010000249.1:0-3334 GCA_040006135.1 Ginsengibacter sp.
TCCATGTTCGCCTGGTCATCGCCATCACTATCTGTGTGGCCAACAATCTTAATTTTCACGGTTAGATTTTCTTTTAATACACTGGCAATATCTTTAAGAACACCAAAAGATTCAGGTTTGATCTTATCAGAATTCACGTCAAACAAGATTCCTGAGGTTACAAATTTTCCTTCAGTTATTAATTTGCTGCGGGTATCCGGTGTACCCACTGCCAGCTTAATATTCCCAAATAAATATTGATCATTGTCTTTGCTCATACCATTAGCCAATTCAAATAAAGCCAGATTATAATCCTTACCGGGTGCAAATGCCCGTGGCAAATCGAATACTTTCTCTTCGTTTAAGTATACTCTTATCCTCTGTTTTTGTCTCCAAATTGATACCCTGATCTTTGTGTTGCCATTTACTGCATTGAATTGGGTTGTTTGTAAATCATTATTAATTAATCTCTCCCCATCCTGAAAGGTTTCGATTTGTGCACTTCCGCCGTTATTACCCGCATTATGTGGATGCAGATCTATTTTGACACCGCTTCGTTTTTCATAAATAATAAAGCTATACTCGAATGCCTTACCTGTTGCACCAGATAACAACATAAGAGAAAAAGGATCTGAATAAAAACTAAAATTTTCGTTACAAATCAAATCAAATTGAAGTGTGAAATTTTCAGGAAGCTTGTTTATGAATTCCGGAATAAATCTCCCCTTTTTATTTATTTTGAGCCATTTGCCTATTTCTCCTTTCACATTTACTATTTCGCCACTTCCATTGGTATTCCATTTATCTGGAAAATCACCAATCGCGTCTTGTGAAAAATCCTCATACACTAGAATTTTTTCTCCTGGTACAAAGTCATACTTTGAATAGGTGGAAAGACTCTTTTTTTCTTCTTTGCTGTTCCCGGGTATTGCAGAAGTATTTTCTTCCGTCTTTGCTGATTTCTTACCCTCTTTCTTAGTAGTAACATCATCAATAGGTTTGGATGCGGCATCAGAAGCCTTTTCAGATATCTTTTCAGAAATTCTTTCTTCAGTTTTTTGTTTCGTTTTGTCCAAAATTTTTTTAAAAATCTGGGCATGGCTGCAAAAGGTTGAGATAATAAATAAGCTAGTTATAATCCATTTCATGATGCAAATATTAGTTGGTCTAAAGGTAATTTTATTGAAAAATCTTTGAGCTCCAGTTACACAATGAAACATACCAATGGATAATTCAAAAAGTGAAACCAAAATGTTTCAATTTATAATATAAGATAAAGTCATTCCCGGTTTATCCAATCCACTTATTACTTTTGCAAACAAAAAAAATCTTTGCCTACACCTATTCGCTTTATTTTTCTTGATCAAACACTTTGGCTATCACCGGGGCGATGTATTTTTTGGGAAGAAAAGAAAATGCTTATTGTAAGTGATCTGCATTTCGGGAAAGCAGGCCATTTTAGAAAATCGGGAATTGGAATACCGCAAAATATATTTAAAGAGGACCTGCAAAGGTTATTTAGTGAAATACAATTTTTTAATCCTTCTGTATTATTGATTACAGGTGATATGTTTCATAGCTCCGCTAATAAAGAGATGGATTTCTTTATAAAATGGCGCAATGACATTCCCCATGTTTCATTTTTACTCGTGCGTGGAAATCATGATATATTATCTGCAAAGTTTTATAAAGAGGCAGCGATTGAAGTACATAAGAAAACTTTTTTATCTGATCCTTTTTGTTTTACCCATGATCTTGAGTCAACATGCTCCGAAGATCAAAATGAGCTTTATACATTTTCCGGGCACATTCATCCGGGTGTGAAACTGAATGGTGCTGGCAATCAATCAATGATGTTGCCTTGTTTTTATTTTGGTAAAAAATACGCAGTGCTGCCGGCTTTCAGTGCTTTCACCGGGCTTGCAAAAATAAGACCTGCAAAATCGGATTCGGTTTTTTGTTTAGTGAAAAATAAGGTGATGCAGATGCAGTAATAATTGAGTATCTCAATGATGAATTATCATTAGTGAGCCTGGCTCTAAAAATTATACCCATCGAATTCTAAACTCTAAACTCTGAAATTAGTTTTCCTTCTTTCTTCGGCTTATTTCTTTTTTAATCAGGCTAAGTTCTCTGCCTGTTTGTCCACTTACAGAGCTATTTTCCTGCGCCCTACGCATGAGGTAAGGTATTACATCTTTTATAGGGCCAAAGGGCAAGTATTTACTTACGTTACATCCGGCTTTTGCAAGATTAAAAGTGATGTTATCACTCATGCCATACAATTGCGAAAAATGCACTCTGGATGAATTAAGTGGCAGATGAAATTTCTCCATTAATTCTACCGCAAATAAATTACTGTATTCATTGTGGGAACCTACAACTGTATAATAATTATTCTGAGGATCAATACAAAATTTTAAGGCTTCATTGTATTCCTGATCGGTAGCTACTTTAGTCTCATTTATGGGTGAAGGATAATTATTTTCTTTTGCTCTTTCGCGCTCCTTCTCCATATAGGCACCTCTTACCAGTTTCATAGCGGGAATAAAATTATCGCGCTTTGCAATACGCGCAGTTTCTTTTATAAAATGCAACCTGTCATTTCTATAAAGTTGCGCGGTATTGTATACCACTGCAAATTGAGCATTAAATTTCCGCATCATTTGAATGGCAAGCGCATCAACACTATCCTGTATCCATGTTTCCTCAGCATCTATAAGCACACCTACTTTTTTTTCTGCACCGGTTTTACAAACTGTTTCTAACCTTTTTATCACCCGGTTCCATTCTTCCCTTTCGTCGTTTGTCAGCGCATTGAGGTTTACTTTTCCTTCTACAATATCATCTGCATTTGCTGCTTCATCCAGTTTTTGCAACAACCCGAACCGGGCGAATCCCGTCATCTTTACACTCATGAAAGGAATGTTTTTTTGCGTAGCGGCATAGTTGATCACTTTCACAAATTCATCAACTGCATGGTCATAATTTGCTTCACCATCTTTACCCTCTACACCATAATCTAGAATCACCTGCACATTATACCTTTCAAGTTTTTCGGCCACACCAGCAGTTTGCTCTAAAGATTCTCCACCTACAAACTGGCTAAAAATGGTACTCCTTATGATGCCTTTTACTGGCAGGTTAAGTTGAAGAGCCCACGGCGTCAAACGCAATCCCAGGTCTACAAGCCATTGTTTATTCATGCTCGCAAATAGGAATCTGGCTTTTTTTAATTCTTTATTATCCCTGAAAGCAAATGCCGTTTTGGTGTCATCAAATGAAATGTTCATGAATCGTTTTTGAGAAAATCAAAATTCAGCAATGAAGCATGAAATACCAAAAAAGAATAAAT
>JBDTXP010000250.1:0-3329 GCA_040006135.1 Ginsengibacter sp.
CGGGTTGCGTCATTGCGAGCAGAGATTATGACTAACTGAAAGCGAATCTTTCCCTGCGCGGCAATCTCATTTCCTATTATCACCTTATCCCACTTTCACCTTTTTATTATCCCTATCATACCACCATATCATCCCAAAAATAAGCAGGTAGGCAAAAATATTAAACCAGGTATGGTGATCGAGGCCGAGTGGCATTGGCCAGCCTTTATTGACTGAAGCAAGAAATAATGTGATGCGGATTACATTAATAAACCAAAGGCCAATTAGGCCCGCTACGATCCAGGTTATTTTTTTTAAGAACGTCCCAGTGTTTGCTGCAACGAAGGCAATCCAAAAACTATAAACACCATAGCCTACACAGTCCATTGCAATAAATACGCCTTTACCTCCGGAATAGCGAATAACAAATCCGGGTTGGGTTTCCGTAGGAATGTGAAAGAGTGATAAAACAAAACCTGTCGCCTTGATCAAAGAGATTTTTATCCAGCTTATATAATCGAGGTAGTGCGCTACAAAAGGACTGTAATATGCCTCTGGTGATGCGAGACCAATGATTGCCAGCGTACCGAAGTAGCACACGCAAAAGATTAGTGCGAATTTTAAGAGGTATAAAGTAAGGTTGTGTTTTTTAAGGTTCATTATTGGAGAGCCTCACCCCGACCCTCTCACAAGGAGAGGGAGAAGGCAATTTACTATTTAAACATTTTTGTGTACCCACTCCTTATCACTTCCACATCCACTGCCTTTTCAGCATAAGCCGCTGCGTGCAAATGCCATTCATCAAAAGTTGATTGATCCATTGTTGTGAATAAAGAAATGGCTGTAGCAATGTTATCTGCATTTTCTGTAGAAACATTCATGCCCGCGAGCGAAGCATCGAGTTGGTTCCAGGGTGTATGATGACTCGTGATCACAGGTAAGCCGGCAGACAAGGCCTCGTAAATGGCATGGCCAAAATTTTCACTCTTGCTTGGTAAAATAAATACATGCCCTGTTGATAAAATCGAATTGAGCTGAGCAGGCTCAAATTCTTTGTGATATTGCACTACAATATTTGATGGAAGACTTTTAATTTTTTCCTTACAAAGATTCCAATATTCTTCATCCTTTACCGGGCCATAAATATGATATTCAATCTCAGTTTCATTCTTTGCTAAAGCATCGAGCACCAACGAGATATTTTTCATCGGGCTGATCAGGGCGATGGTCAATAATTTTAATTTACCGGGTTCTTTTGGTGGCAAAGTAAGCAAGCCAATTTTATTAGGAAAATTTCCCGCGACAAATACGGAAGCATTTGCGCCCATTTTTTGTTGAATACATTTTCTTTCTGCTTCATCAGTTGCGTGAAAGACTACCTTATGGTCGTATTCAAATAATTTAAAGAGTTTTAAAAAAATTTTCTTCTTCCATTTTTTTTGTGAGAGCGCACCGGGATGCAACATGCCCCTTGCGGAAATAATTTTCTTTGGCCCTTTACAAAAAATTATAGGCACCAAATTAAAATGCCAGGAAAATATACCGACAGCATAAATTATATCAGGCTTAAGCGTAGTTACCTCTTTTACCAGGCTTTCACTTATTTTATCAGGGCCACTATACCACACTTTTGTATGATCATTAAAATTTACCCACTCATTTATTTTTATGTTCTCAAGCGCGGCACCATTGAGATCTGTATCACCACAAAAAATATAATACTCCACGCCTTCGGTATATTCTTTAACCAGGTTAGCCACAGACTGAACCGGGCCACCGGCGCGGTATGCAGGTAGGAACCATGGAATGGTTATGAAGATTTTTTCCATTTATTTATTTGTCTGAACTATGATCTAAATGAATGAATGAAAACTATGATACGTTAAATTCATAGCCAATCAAATAATCAATTAAATCATAGTTCAAATTATTTCAAATGATTGAATGAAAACTATGAAATATCAAAATCATAGCCAATCTCCGGATTAAATTGGCTAAAAAGGCCGTGTAGCAACCTCAATTAAAAAGTCCTTAATTTCTTTTTGTGAAGGCGGATTATCAATCACAAAATCCACTTCTTCTGTGTAGTCAATATCTTTATGAAATGCCAGTTGATTTCTAAATAATTTTTCACTGATCTGATCCGGAAAATAATAGGTAGCCTTTTCAACAATTTGTTCCATAGAATAATAATCCTTTAAAATAAAATACAAGTCCACATAATCTTTCCATTTTGATCTTCTTCCTAAAGCGAATGCCTTCATTGCTGCCAGATCCAGTAACGAAGGAAGAGAAATTACATCCAGAAAACGAATTGGATGTTCTATAGGATATGGATAATAAAAAAAAGTACATTTTACATTATTAATAAGAAAATGCTGTTGGTCAACGTCAATGAATAGTGGTTGAACTTCAACATCTAGCTTTTGAATCTCACTACTTATTTTTTTTTTATTAAGCGGGGAAAAAGTAAACAGATCAAAATCTATAGATTTCCTATGCCCGATATACAAGGCTATAGCAGTACCGCCAACGAGATAATAATTTTTTTTAAACTTTTTAAGAAACGGTAATAACTTCTCCTGGCTATCTGATAGTATTTCCTTTTGCATGCCTTTTAAAGTATAACTGAAAATAATTGGAAACCAATTCGTGGTAATTGTTTTTTCTGCGGCTGCTTGTAGAAACTTGTTTATAAAAAATTCCGGCCACTTTGTCAATTCCCAGAATATCAATCAAACGCCGGATGGCTTTTTCATCGCCATAATTGAGGATCGTTTCAACCAACTGATCTTCATTTATATGCTCCTTTTTATCCGCAGGTGTGTACCAAAACAAGTGACTGTATTCCTTAATCAGTTCTTTTAAATTTTTGGTATTCATTTCAATGAAAAGGATTTTTGGCTGTTATTAACTCTGATGGTTTTAATTTATTATTTCTAAAGTTACTTATTCTTGCGGGATATTTTTCACATTTAAGGTACCAAAAACTGCTTATACTTAAGTTCTCAGCATACAATTCATACGGCAATTAACTAAAGTAATGAGGGTCAAACTTCATTGTATGAGTATGGTGTTAATCAGAAACAATCTTATAAAAAATAATGGACGAAAAATAAACCTGTCGAAATTCATCTATTACTTGCCATGTCAATATAGCCTGCTCCGAACATATTCGGGGAGCGTCCCGCAAAACCGGGATCTGCGATCGAAGATGGGTTAATTGAATTCATTTGTCTTAAAAACTTTCTACTGGATGCACCGCCTTCGATCGTAGATCCCGATGATTTCGGGGCCCTCAGGCTGACATAATTCATAATTGATAATTTCTAATTTGGGGTTGATTATTT
>JBDTXP010000251.1:0-3260 GCA_040006135.1 Ginsengibacter sp.
ATTTTTTGATACGCAGGATTTACCATATCATAGGTATGCTTCGTGCCGCGGTAAGTACATACAAAAGCAGGAGAGTTCATGTATAGGTCGTTCAGCATTTGCACATTCTGCTCCATATTCCTGGCTAGCAGGCGTACTTTGTCCGCATTTTTCCTTTCGGTGATATCATCTAATGCTAGAAGGATCAATGCCTCGCTTTCACCACCATCTATTAACTGCATATTAAATAAAATATCGCGTGTGCCTATCTCAGGAAAAGTATGTGTCACTTCCAGTTCAATCATTTGCTGCTTGTCTTTTCTCATCCGGCCAAGCGCATTTGACAGACTTTCAATATCCCATACATTATCATGCAATTCAAATAAAATTTTTCCCAGGGTTTTCCCTTCGCTTAGTTTAAAGGTTTTATAAAAGGCTTCGTTAGCCCGCTTAATTATAAAATTATTTCCCAGCACTAACAGAGGCTCATGTAAAATAGAAATAATAGAATCTGAAAATTTGCGTGCCGCATTTAATTGATCTATACGGTCATATAGTTCCTGGTTGATGGTTATCAATTCTTCATTGGTACTTTGCAATTCTTCTTTGCTGGTTTCCAATTCTTCATTAAGACTTTGTAGTTCTTCGCTGCCACTCAGCAACTCTTCATTACTACTTTGTAGTTCTTCATTGGCAGCCTCCTGTTCTTCTGTTATCCTAAGCATATCCTTTCGTACCTGACCAAGTTCTTTTTCTAATTGTTCAATTCGAATATCTTTTGCATCCTTTTTCTTGTTCTCCTTTTGTTGACCTCCTTTTAATTTACGGCCGGAACCTTCTACCCCATCTGCATTCCCTCCTATATTTTCGTCCCGGAAAAGAATAAGATAGTGCAGATCAATTGTGTCCACCAACGGAATTACTTCTATGGAAATAATTTTTTTTCCTTTCTGTATGGGTAAACCGTGTTTTAAAAATGGCTCGCCACTACTTTTCGCTTTTTGTAAGGCATTTCTTATTTCAAAGCCCAATCCTTCCCGGGCCATTTTTAATACATTCAGGCTTGCCTTCCCGGGCGCTGCTCCTAAATACGCATCAGTATCGCCTTTGAACTGTACAATATCAAACTGGTCATTTATTATTACACCCGCGGGTGTATATCTCGAAAGCAAAATTTCATCTGCACTTTTTTGATAATCATCTGTTTTGTCGGTTTTATCTTTGAATAAATAATTCTTATTGGCAAATACAGTTTCGTTGCGCCCGCTTATAACATTCATAAACCGACCGGGTGTAGATTTGCGAACAAAGAATTTATTCTTTTTGTCGAGGTCACTAAACAACTCTGAAGGACTACCAACACTTTCCGATTTTCCCAGCAATAAAAATCCTTTATCATTTAGCGCGTAATGAAAAAGCGTAAGTGCTTTTTTTTGAAGAAAAGGTTCAAGATAAATAAGCACATTGCGGCAGCTAATCAGGTTCATTTTTGCAAATGGCGGGTCTTTTAAAAAGTTATGCACTGCAAATATGCATAAGTCCCTTATCTGTTTTGTAAGCTGATAATGATGATCTGTCTTATTAAAAAATTGTTTCAGCCGGCCTTCTGAAATGCCTTCAATCTCCTCTTTGGTATAAATACCACTCCTGGCCTTGTTTATAGACTTTTCAGAAATATCGGTTCCAAATATTTTTATTTTAATGGATAATGGATGATTGTTCAAAAATTCGTAAAGGCATATTGCAATACTATAGGCTTCCTGCCCTGTAGCACATCCCGGAACCCAGATACGCACGATGTTATCATTTGATTTATTTTTAATGATCTCAGGTAATATCTTATTAACCAAAATTTCGAAAGCCTCAGGATCGCGAAAGAATGAAGTAACTTGTATCAACATATCCTGGAATAGCAAATCCAGTTCAGTCACGTCTTTTTTTAGATACTGCTGGTAATCGTCAATAGTTTCTAATTTAAGGATTACCATACGGCGGATAATGCGCCGCCGGATGGTCGTCTGCTTATAAAAATTAAAATCCACTCCTATTCGAGTTTTTATCATCGCCAGCACACGCATGAAGCTTTCATCCTCTTTCTTACCAGGCTCGGAAGACAGTGCCGAAGAATACTTAGTATAGTTTTGATTTAATTCAACCAGTTTTGCCACAATTTTTTCCGGCGATAGAATAAAATCAACGATACCCGCGTCCACTGCATTCTGCGGCATCGCATTATATCCTGCCGAAATAGCATCCTGGGCAAATGTAAGTCCGCCGCTGTTTTTTATATCTTCCAAACCTGTAGTTCCATCGCTGCCGGTCCCGGAAAGTATTACACCGATTGATTGCGCGCCATGGACCTCTGCAAGCGATGAAAAAAATATGTCAATAGCAAGGTTGTTCTTTTTATTATTAGGTCGTGGGCTTAACTTTAAAATTCCATCCGAAGCAGTAAGAATTTTATTAGCGGGGATTACATAAATGAAATCAGGTGCTACCAGTACCTTGTCGCTTATTTCCAGAACGGTAACTTTAGTTTCCCTTTGCAATATTTCAGGGAGCGCACTCTCATATTCAGGATGCAGGTGTTGTACCAGGATGTAAGCCATTCCTGATTTTTCAGGTATCGCTCTCAGGAATTTTTTAAATGCCTCCAATCCGCCAGCAGATGCGCCAATGCCTACTACAGGAAAAGGATTTACAGAATGTTTTTTGGTAGAAATTTTTTCAGGCTGTTGCATTATAAAAAATGAGTGGCTGGGATGAAACACAACCATGGAATAAAGATAGTGGTTTATGTATCACCACGCTTTGGCACCTCATTTTTCAAAAGATTAAATTTATGAGTGGTTTTATTTGGCAGAAAGAAGAAAAAAATAAGTTGGGTATATCCTCCTGGATTAAAAGTTTCAGCGATAACAAAGATTACCAGTTTTATCCTTTGCTGCTGCTACACCTTTCAAGTTCTTAAACTTATTTAGAATCATCACATTGAAATATCAGATTTCTTATCAGGGAAATCAAATAAAGAAGTTGCAAATCATTTTATCATCTTTTTATTTTTAGCAAACTTGCATTTATTGCGACCACAATAGTACTAATACTCATTAGAGCCGCACCAGCCGCAGGGCTTAATAATATTCCCTGGTTGTACAAAACTCCGGCTGCCAATGGAAGCGCTACAACGTTGTAACCTGTAGCCCACACCAGGTTTTGTACCATTTTTCGGTAGGTAGCTTTGCCAAATAAAATAAGGCTGACGATGTCTTTTGGATTGCTAT
>JBDTXP010000252.1:0-3259 GCA_040006135.1 Ginsengibacter sp.
AAAAATAATGACTTCTGATAAAGTGTTTTTAATTGAGATAATTTTCCCAGTTTTTCCATTTTTGCCAATGCTGTACCTACGCCAAAATAGCCGGTCACATTTTGCTTAAGCTGGCTCCACGATCCTACAAAAGGCACAGCCCGTAGGTCTTGCATAGTTATTTTACCTGAGCCACGTTTGGTAGGCCGGCTTCCAATATTAGTCTTGCTATAATATTGTAATGGACTCACCTGGATAAGGTAATCCATAAACTCCGGATGATTTTTGAGGGAACTGTAAGAAACAAAACTTTCGTCTGCGAGCTGCTGCAGTAATGCTTCTTCTTCTTCTTCGAGTGTAATATATTTATCAGAAAAAAGTTCGTTAGAAATTCCCGCATGAATCAATTGCTCGATGTTATACTGTGCAGAATCAATCGTTCCAAAATTTGAACTTACTGTTTGTCCCTGTATGGTCAGTTGAATTTCTTTGTTGGCAATATTCTTTCCCATTGAAGCATAAAACTTATGCGTCTTTCCTCCCCCTCTGGCTGGTGGCCCACCACGGCCATCAAAAAATATAACATCAATTCCATACTCTTTTGAAACAGAAGTCAATACTTCCTTCGCTTTATAAATGGACCAATTGCCCATTAGATAACCGCCATCCTTTGAACCGTCGGAAAAACCTAACATCACAGTCTGTGTATTATTTCTGTGTTGCAAATGTTTGCGATATCTTTTATTTTCATACAAGGTTTTTAAAATGATCCCGGCATTTTGAAGATCATCAATGGTTTCAATTAGAGGAACAATATCCACTTGCAATGAATCTTCTTTCCATCCGCATAATATAAACAGGGCATAAACCTCCAACATATTCAAAGCAGTTTCGCAATGGCTTATGATATATCGGTTGCAGCCAGGCTCACCATTAAATGATTGAATCTCCTGAATAGCACGAATGCTTTTTATTGTGTCATCAATTACCGAATCAGTATATTCTTTAGGCGTTAATGCTCTTTCGTTCTTATTGATGAATTCTATCTTTTCTTCATCACTTAAATCTAAATAATTCCCAGGAACAACATCACCTTCTTTTGCTAAAGCAGCAAATACTTTTTTGTGAATGGAACTATCCTGCCTGACATCAAGCGATGCAAAATGCAATCCGAAAATATGCACTTTGTTAGCAAGGCTCTCTACCAGGTGCACAAACAATCCGTTGTGCTTCGTGATTAAAATATTACGAAGCTCTCCTAGTATTTGCAGGATTTCAGACTTAGTAATATCAGTACGTTTTCCCGGTATAAAAATATTATTATACAATTGCTTTTCCAGGTCAATTACTAATTCTTCTGCTCCTTTAAAAGTAAGCCTGCGCCTTAGTTTGCGCACTTCAAGGTAATAGCACTTTATAATGCTACCTCTTAAAGCCGAAGCCACTTTTAATGTAGTTTCCGTATTCACAAAAGGATTTCCATCCCTGTCGCCACCAGGCCAAAAGCCCATTTTAAAAACCGGGTTGTTGTCATGAACGGCGTCAGGAAATTGATTCTTCAAAAAAGTAATACTTCTTCCCGCTGCGGCGAAGAAAACATTTTCCAGGTACCAGATAAGACTGTTAGCTTCATCGAAAGGCGTCGGTTTTTCTTTTTTGAAAAACGGCGTTTTCCCTAATTGTTGTAAATAAATATTGATCTGCGCTGCGTTATTTTCTGCCAGTGATTTTGAAAGGTCATTAATTATTCCTAAAACATTTCCCGGATAAAATTGTGTAGGATGCGCTGTTAAAACCAACTCTACGGAAAAATCTTCCAATTTTTTTGACAGCGCCTTTTCTTTTTTTTGCTGCAGCACTTCCATTTCTAATTGCTTTAAAGTTCCAGCTCCTCCCATGTCATGTACTTTATTAAAAGCTGCATCTTCCAGCGCATCAAACAATACTACCTGGCGCTCAATAAACTGGATGAAACGAAAAAGTAAATCTGCTCTCTCCGAATCAGAATTAAAGGAATCCTGTTTAGAAAAGAAATCGTCTATGATTTCTGATGGACTTAATTTCTTTTTATAACCATCCTCACAAAGATTATAGAACAACAATAATAACATGCCGGTTTTTTCTATCCGGTGAAATGGCAAAGAAGTAAAAAGGCTGTTGTAGAGCTGAAATTTCAGGGCAACATAATTCTTAAAATTTCTCAGATCCTGGGCGTTATGAATATCCATTTGTGAAAATTAGTAAGATATTACTGGAATTTAAAAAAAAACTCAAATAGGCTTTATGAATACGCCTTTAATTGTAAATTTTTTCAAAGCATTCTTATTTATTCATTGAAATTGTTTATTTTCGAAGTCTTCATTTTGATAAAAGATAATAATCATATCGTCACTCCTGCACTTTTAGAAATGTCTTGCATTTCTATTACTACGATTATTATTACAACCCGTAAGGGTTAAAATAATTCATATCATCCCGCGGGCTCTTTAGCTTTAATTTTGAAAAAGTATTTCAAACAACAAACGATTTATATCTCCTTTAAATATGCAAATCTTAAAATTCGGTGGCAGTTCTGTTGCTAACTCCAAAAACATAAACGCTGTCATTTCAATCATAAAAAAAGTCTTAAGCGATGATGCAGAAATGGTCGTTGTACTTTCAGCATTTGGCGGTATTACAGATGCATTAATTGAAACCGTAGTTCTAGCTTCTAAGGCTGATATTTCATACCAGGAAAAATTAGAAGGAATTGTCCAACGACATCTCCAGGCGGTTAGAGAATTGATACCTCTCGACAAGCAAAGTAGTGTGCTAAGTATGGTAAAAAAGCGTTGTAATGAAATTGAAGATATTTGTAAAGGAGTTTTTTTATTAAAAGAGTTAACACCACATACTAAAGACTCTATCATTAGTTATGGTGAAATATTATCGACTTCAATTTTTTCTGAGGCGCTTAATTGCTTGAAAATAAAAAATTGTTGGAAAGATTCGAAAGAATTGATTTTAACAAATTCCGTATTCGGAAGAGCAAGTGTCGATTTTTTGGCAACAAATAAAGCGATCACAAATTTCTTCTCGTCCTCAGATCATCAATTATTTATTCTGCCCGGTTTTGTGGGAAGAGATAAAAATGGAAATACTACTACTCTTGGCAGAGGCGGCTCTGATTATACTGCATCCATTTTGGGAGCTGCCTTAAAGGCATCCAATGTTCAAATCTGGACCGATGTTTCGGGTATGATGACTGCAGATCCAAACCTGGTTTCAAATGCCAAAATAA
>JBDTXP010000253.1:0-3255 GCA_040006135.1 Ginsengibacter sp.
GCTTTTTAATTAATAGGAATATACTAAAAAAAACCGTTCTCAAAAGAGAACGGTTTGTCGTTGCTATTTATCTATCTAACCTAATTCTTCTGAAGTTTATTGATATAATTTATATCGTCGTTTGAAATACTGAGAACATACATTCCTGTATTAAGCGTAGGAAGGCCTGAAACATTTATTGAATTGCTTCCCTTTATTACCTTAATTGTTTTTCTTAATACTGGTTGTCCTACTGAATTGCGTAATATTAATTCTGCGTCTGCATTCTTGTTAGCAGTAAAGGATGCAGTGAAATTATTTACAAAAGGGTTTGGAAATACTTCAATTCCCATTTTGCCACCGGTAGCAATTCTTACAATAGAAGAGTAGGTGAATTTACCGTTGCCATCAACCTGCTTAAGTCTGTAGTAAACTATTGCACTGTTACCTACTGAATTGTCAATGAAAGAATAGTTCTTGGTAACATTACTGTAGCCGGCACCTTTTAAAGTTGCGATCTGGCTGAAAGATTGGCCATCTGTGCTTTTGTACAATTCAAAATGATCATTATTTATTTCCTGGCTAGTCTGCCAATCAAGGTAAGCTGCGTTATTGCTATACTTTCCGTTAAATGAAGTGAGCGTTACTGGTGTAGGTGCACATGCATTTACGATAAGCGTATACTCGTTTACGTTAGTGCAAACCGGGTTTGATAATCCTGCCAGGGAAGTAGATACAACAAGCTTATACTTATATCCATTCATATCTGTCGTTACATTAGTAAATACTAACGGTAATGTATAGCTGTCGCCTAAAAAGATTGCTATTTGACCACCTAAAGAACTGTCTACATAATTAGCACCTCCGTCCTTACTCACCTGCCATTTGTAATACACATTAGCATGTGTAACGTCAGTTACTTTAAAATTTACAGCAAAGCTGGCGCCCTCACATGTAGGACCCATCGCTGCTCCGCCATTAAGGCCTGCAAGTGCAATATTTGATTCCACTACATTAAAAGAAATATCATCCAGGCCAAGATCATTACCTGAAGCTATTGCAGTGGCGTTTACAACCTGTAGGTCAACTATATTGTCAGTGGCAGAAGCGGTAAATATTCCACTAACTTTTACCCATGTTGGTGTCATTGTATAAGCGATTGGACCGGAAGTGGCGATTATTTGTGAACCTGTAGAGGTTGTAACTTTAAAAGAGATGTTTGGTTCAGAACCTGCTATTGCAGCAGGATGATTTTTTGGAAGTATATTTAATACCCAGGCAGAAAATTCATATCTAGTTCCTGCACAAACTGGTATTGATTCTATTTGGTAAAATATGGGACTCTTATCAGTGTTCGGTGCACCGTTTACAGCCATGAAATAACCACCATCACCTGTATGGTCCTGGCCTCTCCATTCTGGTTTAATACAGTTACCACCATTTGCATCACCAATATTCTTGATGATGGTATAGGTAAACTCAGGATTAAGTCCACCTTGTGATGCTGTATAATCGTAGGCAGATGCAGGAAGAGAATTGCCTGTTGTGCCATAAACATTTAATGCATTTCCGATATTTCCTATCGGACTGTAAGTTGTGCTGCCATCGCCGGTGCAGCTTGATGCATTTGGATTCACTGTGATGAAGGGTGCGCTGAAAGTTCCTTTAGCGCCAAGTAAGTTAGGGCCACTTTGAGCAATTGTAAATTGCGAAAGTGATAGGGTAATAACTGATAAAATGGTTGCGTAAAAATGTTTCATTCTTTTGTAGTTTAGAGTTAAAATAAATAGTAAGCGGAAATACAAAAGATAACTTGGATGGGGTGGTCCAACGCAGAAGTGGGGATTATGACAAGTTTAAAGCAAAGAAGCTAAAACTTATTCAAAAGGGAATTTTAAAAGATATTGGGGATTGAGAATAACAGGTGTTGGGGTTAAGCAGTTATTTCGGGTGCAAAGTTATTTTCTATTTTGAATTATGCAAGCTTTTTTAAAAATATTTTTTAAATTAAATTATTCCCTGTAAATATTTATATCATTTTCATACCCAAAATTTAAATCTTAACCTATTAAAAGTCAATGGATTGAGAATGAATGTTAAACCATTTTTGAACATTTATTTTTTCCAAATTAATTAATTGCTCATTTTTTTCTTTATATGTTTCTATAAGTATTTGCATCACATTTGCAAAAGAATAAAATTGAATTCTATTGATAAATTCGCTGTTGCATTCCGGATGAAATTTACAAATTTGCTCCATTAACAGACTTTCCGGTAGGTCATAAAGAAAATAGAAATCATATGCTGCATCACCGATTGCGGCATCACCAAAATCAATTACACCTTGTACATTTCCTGATTCCGGATCACAAATTATATGGTTAAAACTAAAATCATTATGTAGAAGTTGAGGTTTATACTCAAAATTATTTTTACAGGATAAATAGCTTCCGTATTTTTCTAAAATTATTTTTTTTTGTCTCTTACTAAAAATAGATTCAGACACTCTTTTTATGAACTCGTAATCATGTCCATATTCTTCAAAGTAATCCATGATTGGAAGGTCACATTCTTTCAATGTTCTAAAGCTTTTTCCGTGTAGTGTGGCCAAAAAATTGTTGATCTGATCGGCATGGGATTTAGTGAATTCATGTTTTTCCAGGTATTCAGTAAGCGGAATTCCTTTTAAAATTTCGTAGGCACCAAACAAATAATTGTTTTCTACAAGAATAAATCGTGGAATGGGAATATAAAATGAACCTGCGAGGAAATCCATAAGCAAGATCTCCTTTTTTAATTGTTGCCTGGCTTTGTCCGTTTTTGCCTGTTTGAAAAGGTAATGATCGTTAATTAAAAAGGCGACATATGTGTCGCCTTCTCCAATCTTTTTAATCTTATCTATTTTCAATTCAGGGAAAACTCTGTTAACTAAGTCTTTAAATAAAATTCCCATTGAATAAAATTAAAGTCTTTTTTATTCATCCGTATTTATTTTGCCGAAGTAGGTGGTTTACCTCCCTCCGGTACAAAAATCAGCGCATCTGTATCCAGGCAATACCTTTTATAAGTAGGCGCCGGCCCATCATCGAAAACATGCCCCAGGTGTGAGCCTGTTTTTGAATCTACTACTTCCAATCTGACCATTCCATCGGTCTCATCTTTTACTAATTTTACTGCATTTTTATTTACTGGTGCATAGAAACTGGGCCAACCTGTGCCTGAATTAAATTTTGTTTCTGAACTGAATACCGGCTCTAAGGATGCCGCAGAATAGTA
>JBDTXP010000254.1:0-3250 GCA_040006135.1 Ginsengibacter sp.
GGACCATTATCATAACTAAACCAGATAAGAGATGCCTTTCCAACAACATGGTCTTCTGGAACAAAACCCCAGAAACGGCTATCCAGAGAATTGTGGCGATTATCACCCATCATCCAATAATAATTCATTTTGAAAGTATAAGTGGTAGCGGGTTTATCGTTTATAAAATACTGCCCGTTCTTTTCTTCCAACTTATTATTTTCATAGGTGACAATACATCTCTTATATCGCACAATATTATCAGGCGTCAGTGAAATTGAAGCTCCCTTTTTAGGAATCCAGATGGGGCCATAATCATCAACAGACCAGTTGTACGATGCTACAAATGGGTACAGGTAAGGACTTTTATCACGATCATTCATAGGAGTGGGCTCTATATTCTTAACTCCTGGTACCATTTTCAATTGAACTTTTTCAGCATCACTCATACTTATGATGTACATATTATTGCCTACGAGATATACCTGGTTTTTATTACGGTCATCTATATTATCCTGAATGCCAATACTATTCAATTGATCGGGATCGAGCGGCCCTGAAGTTGTGACAAGGTAACTAAACTCATGTTCGGGTGGTAAAGGCTGGGCTACGCCATCAATATAAATGATGCGGTTTTTAATTTGCAAAGTATCACCTGCAATCGCTGTACATCTTTTAATAAAATTCTCCTGCTTATCTACAGGGCGGGTGATGATCATATCACCATATTGGTCAAGTGTTCTGCGGCGCGCTTCTTCTTCGCTTATGTGCTCATCGCGCATACGGTCCTGAATCACCTGGTAGTAGGTAACCAAAGAGCCATGATCCGCATCATTGATCAATGTATCGTTAACTGGAAAATTAAAGACCACCACATCTCTCCTATTCACCGGACTTGGAAACCAACGGGTATAAGGAATTTTAATCCATTCTACATACGACTTTGTATTAGTACCAATTATAGTGTGATGCATGAAAGGCAGAGCCAGCGGGGTATTTGGTATGCGTGGGCCATAAGCAAATTTACTAACAAACAAAAAATCATTTACAAGCAAAGTCTTTTCCATTGAAGGTGTAGGGATAGTGTATGCTTCAAATACGAATGTGCGAATTAAGGTGGCTGCTACGATGGCAAATACTGCTGCGTCTATCCATTCCCGTATGGCTCCTTTTTTATAATTTTTTACAACAGGTATGCCGGCATATCTTTCATTCTCGGAAAATCCCAGGTAAGGGAAATAAATAAATGGAAAAAATACCGTGAGAAAATGATGACCAACACCGAAACGGCCAAAGTGCTCTACAAACTTTATATTGATCCAGATGGTCACAAAGAACCCTGCAACAGGAATAAGTTGCAGAAAAAACCAGATCTTATTTAATTGCATCTTTTCCACCATGCACCAGGTGTTGTACAATGGAATAAGCGCCTTCCAAGGTGTGATACCTGCTTTCCTGAACATTCCATAGAGGCCGATTAGTGTGGCAATGCAAGCGAGAATGAAAAGAAGTAAACCTATGGTCATAAGATTTTTTTAATGCGAACAAATGTAGTATATAATCAATCGTATTAAAAAAGGAGCTAAAAATTGTTATCATTAGTTTAACAGGGAAAATAAAATACATACCCCATCAAAATTCTAATTGCTGCATCAGGATTTTATTTATTTCTTCTGCTTTATTCATCACCATCATATGTCCGCCACCTTGGATGATATGAGCATCTTTAATATTTTTTATTGGAAAGATGTGGTCATTACTACCATGCAAGTGAAAAAGATTTTTGGGGACTTCGGTATTTTGCCAATTAATGATCTGGTGAATGCCCCAATTAGTATAATAGAGATCAATATTTTTCCTGTATTCTCTTACAAGGTTCTTTTGATCTTCAGTCTTTAGTCCGAGATTATAATTTTCCCATTTTTCCAAAAAAGAATATGGTCGCAGCTTTATAAGCTTGTTAATCTTCGTGCGCGCTAATAGCCTTAGAGATGCAGGGAGTTCTGTTCTTTTCTTCACACTTGAAATCAAAATGATCTTTGCTACATTCAATTGTTTGGCTATTTCTATGGCAATTATACCACCAAAAGATAAGCCGATCAATACAGGATCAGGATGTCCAATTTCCTGCATCATTCTATTACTGTATGCCTTTAAGCTTTCCCTCGTATGTGGAATCTTCCAATCAATGAAATGAGGATCATGTTTTCCAAAATCAATATTTTGAAATATTCTTTTGTCAGCACCGAAGCCACTAATGATGTACAAAGGGCGCATGGGGGTTATTTATTTAAATGAAAAAAAGCATTTACAAAGGACTATAACTTCTTTCTTTCCAAATAAAAGGCCATTTTAAAATACTGCTAAAAAAAGAATATAGAAAGCTTTTAAAGAAAAAAGGCAAAAGGCTTCTACCAACAAATTATATTTATTATTTTTGCGCCTCGTTTGAATATCCTATTTAGGTATTCGAATAAATAAATGGCCCCGTAGCTCAATTGAATAGAGTATTTGACTACGGATCAAAAGGTTTCCCGATAGCAATCGGGACAGGGTCACAAAGTGAATCTTTACAGCATTCGTTTTTTATTTTGAAAATGCTTCTGCTCAACAAATTATATTTATTATTTTTGCGCCTCGTTTGGGTATCCTGATATGGATATCTGAATATAAAATGGCCCCGTAGCTCAATTGAATAGAGTATTTGACTACGGATCAAAAGGTTCCAGGTTTGAATCCTGGCGGGGTCACAAAAAGTAATGTATCACAAATGCGAATCGCTAAACTGATTCGCTTTTTTGTTTTTAACTTACATTAAATCATTTACATTAAAAGTTCCTAAAATAACCGGACAGCTGCTGAAAGAGGAAGGAAGATAAAATATTTAAAAGATTAGCGGAAGATGGAGAAGCTGTTATATAGGATTATTAGGCCTTTTGATAAATAAGTAATTGCAAGGGTGAATTTGATTACTGAAAAAACACCTATCATAAAAAAAAATGGCCGTAATAAATACAGCCATTTTAAAAAATAATTATAAATGCTATGCAAAGAAAGGAGTAACAATAGAAACTACTTCTTCTTTGGTCAATGGCTCATCAAAAGCTTCACTTGCTTCTTCAGCGGCAATAGTAAAGCCATTAATGTTTACGATATTGACGCCAGCCTGGGTTGTAAGTTCCTCCCCGTCATAACTTGGCTGAACAGCTGCACTGGCTATTCCGCTTTGGTTAAGTGTGATCCACGGCTGTAGCAATGTACCTGCTGGTAT
>JBDTXP010000255.1:0-3226 GCA_040006135.1 Ginsengibacter sp.
TTTGTCCAGGATCTTGAAGCAATACAATTGTATATTGAGCTGGAACAACTCAGGTTTAATCATAAGTTTAATGTAAAAACAATTATAGCTCCGGAGCTAATGAATGACGATTACCAGGTTCCCCCACTATTAATACAACCTTATGTAGAAAATGCAATTATTCATGGACTTTCTCAAAAGGAAGATGGCGACCTTGAACTCTTGGTAAAAGCTGAAATTATCGATGGGTATATAATTTATACTATTGAAGATTCAGGTATTGGCCGTGCACTTTCAGAAAAATATAATGAACATAAAAAATCAATTCATAAGAGTGTGGGCCTGGACCTTTCCATGGAAAGGATAAGTATCTTTAATGTTCAATATAATGGCAATGGTAGTGTGACGATAGAAGACTTGCCGGAAGTAAATGGTGAGCCGGGTGGCACACGTGCAGTCCTTAAAATTAAAGCGGTGTAAAAACAATTAATACAAGGTAAATGCAAAAATTATGGAGCAACTAAATGCTATATTAATAGATGATGAACTTCCCAGTTTGCAAAATCTGGAGCAAAAACTTATTGAATTTTGTCCCGATGTAAAAATTTTAGCGGCTACACAAAAGCCTGAGGAAGCCATCCGTTTGCTTACAGATTTAAAACCAGATGTGGTTTTTCTCGATATTGAAATGCCAAGGATGAATGGATTTAAAATGTTAGAAGAAGTGCCTGAGAAGAATTTCGAAATTATTTTCACAACTGCATATAATCATTACGCAATTGAGGCCGTAAGGATAAGTGCCTTTGATTATCTTGTAAAGCCTGTAGCAGTTAAAGATCTTCAAAATGCAGTGGCGAGGCTTGTTGAAAATAGAATATCACACACGCCCCAAAAGTTGGATATTTTGAGGCAAAGCCTTTCTAACACGCGGTCACAAAATGATAAGATCAGCATTTCTACAATTGACGGGATGGAATTTTTTGAAATAAAAGACATTCTAAGAATTGAGTCAAGTTCTAATTATAGTAAAATATTTTTTAAGGATAACTCGCATGTTCTTGTATCTAAAATTTTAAAAGATTTTGAAGAAATATTAGCCCCTTATCGATTCTTTAGAATTCACCATTCACACTTGATCAACCTGGCGTATATTAAAAAATATTTACGTGGAGATGGCGGCCAGGTAATATTGCAGAACAATGAAGTGATAGATGTTTCCAGAAGAAAAAAAGATGAATTTTTAAAATTGATTAGCTGAAAGATGGCATCTTTATTCATGAATCACGATTAGTAGCAGCTCCGACGAGCGCTGCCAGACTTCGCTTTTGATATTCTGACATTTTTACCTCTTTTATTAATTTATCTTTACCACTTTCATAAAAAATAATTTATGGTAATAAACAAAGTGGCTGTAATTGGTGCAGGAACGATGGGTAATGGTATCGCTCACGTGTTTGCTCAAAATGGTTTTCATGTAAATCTTATTGACTTATCAGAATCGCAATTGAAAAATGCTCTTGTTACAATAGATAAGAACCTGGAAAGGCTCGTTGCAAAAAACATGATAACCATTGAGCAAAAGGATGAAACTTTAAAACATATTAAAACGCAAACCTCCATAGAAAATGGTGTGAAGGATTGTGATCTTGTGATAGAAGCAGCGACGGAAAATTTAAATTTAAAGTTGAAAATCTTTTCTGAGATTGATTCGGCTGCATCTCCAAAGTGCATCCTGGCGACAAACACTTCCTCTATTTCCATCACTAAAATAGCGTCGGTTTGTAAAGATCCATCTAAAGTAATTGGAATGCATTTTATGAATCCTGTACCCATCATGAAGCTTGTAGAGGTGATTAAAGGATATCATACGAGCCAGCAAGTAACCAATACAATTATGGAATTATGCACGCAACTCGGTAAAATCCCGTGCGAAGTAAATGATTATCCGGGCTTTGTCGCCAACCGTATTTTAATGCCCATGATCAATGAAGCCATTTATACTTTGCATGAAGGTGTTGCGGGTGTAGCAGAAATTGATCAGGTTATGAAGCTGGGAATGGCGCATCCCATGGGGCCGCTTCAATTAGCTGATTTTATTGGGTTAGATGTGTGTGTGGCAATTCTTAATGTGTTGCACGAAGGCTTTGGTAATCCTAAATATGCACCATGTCCATTGCTTGTAAATATGGTAACTGCAAATGTTTTAGGAAAAAAATCCGGGGAAGGTTTTTATAAATATGTAAAAGGTAGCAAAGATTTAATCGTAAGTGCCCGGTTTAAGAATTAGAAATAATTTTTTCCGCTTCCGCCATTTTTTTCTTTAATTGACCGGTGAGCGTGTGCCAAAACATTACGAAATCACTCCCAAGGCTGTAGAATGGATATACAAATGTTGCCGGTTTGTTTTTTTCAAAAAAGAAATGACCAAACCATGCAAAGCCATATCCTGCTAATGGAATTATGATAAACCAAAACCACCTGCCTGTAATAAATCCTAAAATAATACACACGAAAATTAATAGCGTGCCGATGAAATGAAGCATCCTGCTGGTGGGGTTTCTGTGCTCTGTTAAATAATATGGATAAAATTGCCAGAAGGTTTTATATTTCTTCTCCATGATAATATATTTAGATTTTATTTATTCATTTTCCGGTAGACTTTTTCCCAGCCAGTTGAATGCATTTTTGTAAAGCAATTTATCTTTTATTTCTTTTGCAATTGTTGATTCTGATATTAATTTCCCCGGATGATGCTCACCTAACGGGAATGGATAATCGCTTCCGAGGCAGATAAAATCTTCTCCCATCATATCAATGATAAATTTTAATGTTGCCTCATCATGAACCAATGAGTCAATGTAGAAATTTTTCAGGTATGAGGAAGGTGCTTTATTATTATCAATTGCGCAGAGATCTGGCCTCACTGCAAACCCATGGTCGATGCGGCCAATCGTAGCGGGAAAGGAACCACCACCATGTGCAAACGCAAATTTTAATTCCGGGAATTTTTCAAATACTCCTGAAAATATTAAAGAGCATATCGCCCTGGAAGTTTCTGCCGGCATTCCAACGAGCCACGGTAACCAGTATTCAGGCATTTCCTGCTGACCCATCATTTGCCATGGATGCACAAAAATTGCACATTTTAATTTTTCCGCCATTTCAAAAAAAGGAAGAAATCTTTTATCACTAAGATTAATTCCATTTATGTTAGTGCCTATTTCTATGCCCGGAAAATTTAATTCTT
>JBDTXP010000256.1:0-3214 GCA_040006135.1 Ginsengibacter sp.
ATTTTATTTTTTGAAGAACCACATCTCTTAATGGATCAGTAATAACTTCTTTTTCGATGGAATACCTCTTTTGCTTGCAGGTGTTCATTATGTGAAAAGCCGGAACACCTTCTTTTACCCATTTTATTTCATGATCTGTATCTCTTTTTTCTTCAGAAAAAAAATCTTCGCCGTCTGTGACAATAAATTCCATGTCCCTGATGCAGGCAAGGTCTTCTCTTGGAAAATAAATTTCATTTAATATTCCATGGCTCAGGGTAAATATGACATCCGATGAAGGATTCACTGATTTTCCAACACCCGATTTAGCACTTGACGTCCAGCGCGGCGCAACCCCGGGCGCTCCCGGCGGGTTTGATATTTTTGATTCGTGCATTTTTTAATTTTAAATAAAGAAAACTGCTTCTTTATATTTTAGATACTGTAATTCCATTTAGCTAAATGCTTCTCATGAGTTATTAAATAAACCAATTATGAATTTGAGAATCTATAAAATCCATAGGATGTATAATAATTCCTAACCAACTTTCATGAGGGAAACTTTTTATTTTCACACCTTTTCTGTCTTTATGATTAATAGTCGTTGCGAAATGAATTGCGTTTTCGTTTTTGCGATGCCACTCGTGGTAATTTACATCATTATTTATTTTTCTTTGATTCATAATCGTGAAAGCACTTATTAAAGAAGTTTCTTACTATAATCTTAGAGTGGTAAACCTGGAATAGCGTTACAAAAGGAAAAAAAATGTATTAATAGTTAATATTGACTTACGTTATACCTATAAGTATTATTCAATTTGTACCAATCACTATTTTGGTGCTGATCTTTTTTAAACCTGACTTGTAACCTTTTTAATATAGACTAACTCTATTTATTTAGTGAAAAGATTGAAGAGGAGAAATAGTAAGTAGGATAAAGAAAAATCCTACTTATTTTTTATACTCATTTGGGCCAAAAGTTAAGAGGGTTGTTTTGCGAATTAAATATTATGATTATGATGGTTGCATATGAAAACTTTACTGAAACTGAAGTCTTAAGTCGCATATCAAACGGCGAAAAAAAACTATATGAAATAATTGTCCGTCGGTTTAATCCAGCGCTGTATAAAGTGGGCCGCGCATATAATTATAACCATGAAGACACAGAGGATCTGATGCAGGAGACTTTTATAGATGCTTACAAGAATTTAAAGCAATTTCAAGGCCGGTCCGCTTTTAAGACATGGCTCATGCGCATAATGATGAATAATTGTTACAGAAAGAAGCAGAAATTGAGTTACAAAAATGAAATTACAAAAGATTTGAACGATAATTCTACGCCAATGTTTAGCAATTCAAAAAACGGTGCTGATAAAATTTATCAAAACCGGGAGCTGGGAAGCATCATCGAAAATGCGCTCTACAAAATTCCTTTCGATTACCGGATGGTATTTTCATTAAGAGAAATAAACGGGCTTAATGTAGCTGAAACAGCCAGCCTGCTCAGCATCAGTGAAAATAATGTAAAAGTGCGCCTTAACAGATCGAAAGCTATGTTGAGAAAAGAAATAGAAAAAACATATTCAGCTAAAGAACTTTTTGAATTTAATTTAATCTATTGCGATGCAATAGTAAAACATGTAATGGAGGCAATAAACGAACTCTGATTAATCTATGAAAGAATTAATAAAAATTGGTTTGAGTCACACGAAAAATGATACTCCTTTACGTGATGATGCTTTTGAACTAAGCGATGATGAAAAAATCAAGAAAATAGAATATCATTTTGCGAGGATAATGCAAACACTTGGCCTCGATCTTTATGATGATAGCCTGAGTGGTACACCACATCGAATAGCCAAAATGTATGTAGAGGAAATATTCAGCGGATTAAATCCTGAAAATAAACCTGACGTAAGCCTATTCAATAATAAATATGGCTATAGAGAAATGCTCATTGAAAAAGACATTACATTATATTCTCAATGTGAACATCATTTTGTGCCGATCATTGGCAAAGTACATGTCGCGTACATCCCGGACAGGCAGGTGATTGGATTATCCAAAATAAACCGCCTGGTACAATATTATGCAAAACGCCCGCAGGTTCAGGAGCGTCTGACTGTTCAGATTTCTGAAGCGCTAAAAGAAATCCTGCATCACAATGATGTGGCGGTAATTGTAGAAGCAGATCACCTTTGCGTAGCATCAAGAGGTATTAAAGACACAAACAGTCTTACTGTTACTGCAAGCTATTCCGGGATGTTTGAAAATGAAACTACTAAGCAGGAGTTTTTATCACATGTTTATAATAAAAGATAGTTTTATGAGTTAATTCCCAACAATTTTGAAAGGCCATCGCAGCCTCTTGTTGTCACATGAAGTTCCCTGGAAAAGGGAACTTTTTTAAACCATTTTTTTTCTATCATTTTATTTAATAGTGCTGCACCAAGCTGACCGGCCAGGTGCGGACGGCGTTCAGTCCAGTCCACGCATTGCCGGGTGAGCGGTCGACGATTATTGATCACCTGATCTTTATAAATTTCAAATCCGGACAACCATTGCCAACCTTTTGTGGTGACTGTATATTCTGAACCCGATTTATTTAGAAATTTATTTTTCTCTAATGCTTCGGTAATCTGTACTCCAACAAAACCGGCTAAATGATCGTAGCAGGTTCTGCAATATTTTACATCTTCTGGTATCATATTTTGATTCTTAAGAACGATAGATGAAATAATGTTACTAAATTAACACAATAAAAATTTACCTATGAAAGGGCAGCATCAATATAAACTCAAAATTAAATGGACGGGCAATAAAGGAAGTGGAACATCTGGTTACAGGGAATATGAAAGGAGCCATTCAATTTTGGTTGAAAATAAAATTGAGATTCACGGATCTTCAGATCCGGCTTTTCTTGGTGATAAAAGTAAACACAATCCCGAAGAATTATTCGTAGCCTCACTCGCATCTTGTCACATGCTGTGGTATTTGCATTTATGTTCCGAAGCTGGAGTAATTGTAATAGATTATGTCGATAGCGCTACAGGTATCTTGATAGAAAACCAGGATGGTGGCGGACGTTTTACTGAAGTTACTTTGCATCCGGTGGTAACTGTGACTGAAATTTCAATGATCGACAAAGCAAATGAATTACATAATAGAGCACATGAATTATGCTTCATTGCGAACTCTGTAAATTTTCCGGTACGACACGAGGCAGAAATTAAAG
>JBDTXP010000257.1:0-3202 GCA_040006135.1 Ginsengibacter sp.
TATTAAATCACCAAAATTTATCCTCAAAGGTATCCTTAGAAAGATGATCTGGAAGTTGCTTGCCTATTTCCTTAAGTTGTTCAGCAGATAAAACATTTTCAAGATGCGGAAATAATATACGTTCTTCGTATCGAACATGATCGTCTACTAATTGTGCTAAATTGAGTAAATCCTCCTTTTCCGGTTCACCTGCATTCAATATTTTATCAGTCAGGTTTAAAATAACGATATGCTCATCTAATGCTCTCTGAACTTTTTCATCCTTTACCGGAGCAAATAAATAATCTTCCTCCTCCCGGAAATGGGCACCCATATGTTCTGATAGGAAGTAGGAAACGTAATTTTTCATCCTCAACACCTCCGCATTCTTTTTTATTCCATTCCTTATTTTCCAGCAAAAGAGCAAGCTTACGTGATGGTCTCGTGACAGTTTTGCAATCTCTTCACTTCTTTTAATTGGCTTTGTATCCACTCTTAAGGTTATTTAAAATGATTCTTATTAATAGTCACGTGTTTATTCAAAATTATCAAATGTTTTTTAAGGAAATGTATTTACGCCAATTCTAAATCATTCCTGCTTATTATTTATATATCTATAAAAAACAAGAGCCACGCTTCACGTGGCTCCATAGTACTTACCCCAAAATTTTTATAATAACTTAAAATGGTAAATCATCTGCGGGCTCTTCAACCATTGAATCTGCGTTCGCTTTTTGCTTAAAAGAATTACCTGTGTTTGATGATTGTGATGATTGTTGATTATCTGCATTATCAGATTTTCCTCCTAAGAGTTGGATATTGAAGACACGAACTTTTAAAGAAGATGCTGGTTGGTTTTCCTTATTTAAAAAACCTTCTGATTCTGGTGCACCTTCCACATATACCTGTTGTCCCTTTGTGAGATATTGAGCGATACCCGTTCTGTCTGTCCAATAAGCGCATTTTACCCATGTTGTTTTTTCAACCAAATTTCCTTGTGCATTTTTGTATTTCTCAGAATGAGCAACATTAAAGTTGATAACAGTTTTTCCATTCACATCGTTGGTGGTGCAATCCCCACCGAGATGGCCAATAATTTGTAATTTGATCATAACATTATTTTTTAATTAATTAGGAAAAATGTGGGCCCGGATATGAGACAAATCTAAGTAAAATATAGCTCATTAAAACATCAATTCATCTTCTTTTTTAACGTACTTACCTGGTCCTGTAAATTAGTTACAAGGTTCACTAAAGAATCCACATCCCACCTTTGTTGTTGCGTTACTTTATGAATTACTGCCTGAGCCTGCCACATTTCCAGAACATCTGCGGCGAGCACCTGGTAAGGCTGATAAGAAGGATTGTCGCTCACCAAAGTGATCTTACTTGTATTCCTATTATTTTTCACTACTCTTTTATATACAATTCCTTCACTGTTACTCACCACTATATATGCAGCGTTATTCTTGACATGATCTAATTTATCTATTTTCTCACCAACGATAATACTACCACTCGGTGTTGGCATCATACTATCACCTACTATTTCAAAAGCCCTATAACTTCCACCTGTTAGCATAGGCAATGTGAAAGTGTTTAATTCATCAATAAATTCATGATCACCATATCCGGCAAGATAGCCTGCCGCAGCTTTTACGGGCACAAAATGAATGAGGTTTCTCTCCGCTGTCATCATTTTCATTTGCCTGCGCTTAGCGAGATAGCTTGTTCCATTCGTCTTGCTAATGTCTTTGAGTAACAATTCATCAAGGGTAACCTTGAAAATTTCACTCACTATTTCCAGCACATCAATCCTGGGGTCTGCGCGCTCTTCTTCGTAGGCGCCGATCAAGGATCTTTTAATTCCCAGTTTGTTTGCAAAATCTTCTTGTGTCCATCCGCGCAGTTTGCGCAGGTACTTTAAATTTTGTCCGGCTTGTGACATGGCAACTAATTTATTTAGAACAAAAATACTAATCTATTTAGTTATACCAAATTTATTTTTATATTTTTTTTTGAGCTATTTAGGATTTCAAATTTAATAGTAATAGAAAATTCAATTTGGTTCAACAATATTATTGATAGATATAAAGGTTTTTTAAGAAAGTAATTCCATTTAACATTCTTTATAATTTTCCACAAATGTGGCTAAAGCCGTTCAACATATTTTTTATTCCACGGTCTAAAGACAGTGGCAATGGAATATTTCAATTGTAAAATTATTATGCGCTTAACCAAATGGACCATGCGAAATAAACTGGAGGTTCATTTCGTCACCATTGCCTTTAGATCATTGGAATTCAACTCAAATAATTTTTTTTAAGACAAATTTCAGCTTATAAATTATTCTGAGTTTATGTATATCCTTTACAAAGAATTAATAAATAAAATATTTTAATGTTTCAATCTGTGAAAATGATTCTCTATGCACATTGAATTGCCCTGACCTTTAGGCTGGGGAGATAAAAAATCTTGAATGGCGTTAGCCAAAAGAAAATTATTTGTAAAATAAAATAATATAATTCTCGTGTTTATATCCTCTTTATAAATTGTTCGGAATATTTCACTAAGATAAAATTTCGCCATACTTTACCCATTTGTATCGTACTTCGCAAAAACAGGCAGCATATAAAATGAAATATTATTTAATCGCCGGCGAAGCTTCCGGTGATCTTCATGGCAGTAACCTTATCAGGGAATTACACTCTTTGGATACTTCAGCAATTTTCCGATGCTGGGGTGGCGATAAAATGGAAGCTGCCGGCGCAACATTGGTAAAGCATTATAAAGAATTGGCATTTATGGGTTTTACCGAAGTATTGAAAAACCTGCCCCAGATTTTACGCAATTTAAAATTCTGCAAAAGCGATATCCTGGCATTTAATCCTGATGTTATCATTTTCATTGATTATCCCGGATTTAATCTACGCATGGCCAGGTGGGCATCTGAACAAAAAATAAAAAGTGTCTTTTATATTTCTCCACAGGTTTGGGCATGGAAGGAGAACAGGGTAAAGATCTTTAAAAAGTATATTGAAAAAATGATCGTCATTCTTCCTTTCGAAAAAGCATTTTTTCAAAAATGGAATTACGAAGTAGAATATGTTGGTCACCCATTAGTTAAGGTGATCAATGATTACAGGCAAAAACATTATGAAACTACAAAAGATCCGAATTTGATCGCATTGCTGCCAGGTAGCAGGTTGCAGGAAATAAAAAT
>JBDTXP010000258.1:0-3158 GCA_040006135.1 Ginsengibacter sp.
ATTTATATCCATATTCCTTTTTGCAAACAAGCATGTAACTATTGCAATTTTCACTTTTCTACATCGCAAAGAAATGTGGAGGAGTTGGTAAACTGCCTGGAGAAAGAAATATTAATACGTGCATCATCACATCATAAGGATATCGGAATTATTGAAAAGGATGAGCCCATTCAAACAATTTATTTTGGCGGTGGCACTCCCAGCCTTCTTCCGGCAAGTGCTATAGAAAGATTATTAAATGTCATTAATCAAAATTATAATGTACCAAGTGATGCAGAAATAACGCTGGAAGCCAACCCGGATGATTTAGATAAACATAAACTACAGGATCTTAAATCTGCAGGAATTAACAGGCTAAGTATAGGTGTACAATCTTTTGATGAGAAAGACCTTGTTTGGATGAACCGCGCACACAACGCAACGCAGGCATCACAATGCATTGAGTGGGCGCAAAGTGCCGGATTTACTAACTTATCCATTGATCTTATTTTCGGCTTGCCGGAAATGGATGATAACCGCTGGTTGAAGAATATCATTGCTGCTATTAACACGCAGGTAGCTCACATGGCGTGTTATGCGCTAACAGTTGAGCCCAAAACTCCTTTGCAGAAATTAATAAGGTTAAATAAAAAAGAGCCTGTTAATAATGAGCGGCAGGCTGCACAATTCTCAATTTTAATGCAAACGATGTCAGCTGCAGGTTACGAGCATTATGAAATATCCAACTTCGCAAAACCAGGCTATAGAAGTAAACACAACAGCAGCTATTGGCAGGGAAAAAAATACATCGGTATAGGACCTTCGGCGCACTCTTATAATGGCGACCAAAGAATGTGGAATGTTGCTAATAATGCTGCCTATATCCGTTCGATACAGGAAGGTTCCATTCCTTTTGAAGAAGAAACACTGACCATCCAGCAAAAATTAAATGAAGAAATTTTAACCTCTATACGAACAAGTGAAGGAATAGATATTAAAAAAATTACAGCACTTTATAATTTAGAAAGAGCACAGCAGGTGATGCAGAATTTACAAGGAGTAAATAGCGGCCATTATACTTTAAAAGACGACCATATTATTTTGACTGATGCAGGGAAATTATTTGGGGATGCAATATCGGTGCAGTTATTTTTGTAAGGGCTTTTTTTGTGACACAGAGGGTCAAGGAGAAGGCACGCAGAACCACGGAGGTTGCTTTCTTCTCTGAGGCTCTCCGTGGTTCTCTGGATTACCTCCGTGCAATAATTTATTGAGTTTTTTTTTCTAAATGAACTTCATTAGCTCAATGCAGAACGACATTATCAATCATCATCCTTTGCAGGATTTGCTTTTATAAATGCCGCGCGTCTCGGTGACGGAACTTCACTATTCATTCCTTTGATACCTTTCCATAAAACCTCATTGAATTCATTATCATTGATTGCATCTTCTTTGGTAAAATCGAATGTTTCGCTTTTTTTAGAAAGCTTATTATTCGCGAGATTTCTCTCGTTAAGGTCAATATTTGATGGTAAGGAAATAAAAGAAGTTTCATCCGGGATGCTCGTAAAGCAGCGCCATAGTGGTGTTGCAGCCGCATCATATTGGCTCATCGGTGGAATGCCCAGGATCAGTTCAATCGTACGCAATACTCCTGAAGTCGTGTAAGGTGTGTGATCCACAAAATTCCTTTTTACAAAAGGCCCGGCAATATATATCGGGCTTCTATGCGCGTCCACATGATCGGGGCCGTTCTGTGCATCATCTTCTAAAATAAATACTACACTTTCTTTCCATACCGCGCTTTCGCTAAGATGTTTTACGAATTTACCAACCGCGAGATCGTTGTCGGCTGCGTGTGCAAAAGGTGTTGGCTTTCCTTTTCGCATCCCTTCTGTATGATCGTTGGGAAAACGCAACGTATTTAATCGTGGTAAAGCGTTTATGCTTACCAGTGAGTCAAAATCTTTTTGCCATTGTGAGAATCGTGTAGTATCTGGTGTACTCATATCCCATCCTGTATAGTATGGACAAAAATGATCCTTTAAGACAGGGATGTTAGGTTTATAATTATCTGTAAACTCGCCATAAGTACGATAGCTTACATTATTGCGGCTACAATCATTCCAGATAAACCCATTTTTGTTATTGGCGATCTCCCTGTTTCCTTCTGCATCATATTTCCCTCCGCGATTACCATAGCTTGTAGGCCAGGTTTTTTCCAGGTAATCTGTGGCATAAGCACCCATACTCCAGTTATGCCCGTCAGCACTCACTTCTGCATTTACATAAAAGTTATCGAGAAGTACAAATTCATCCACAATTTTATGTTGGTTGGGAGTAATATTTTTTCCAAACAAAGTAAGACTTGTATCCCCATTCCCTTTAATTACATCGCCCAACACCTGGTCGTAAGTACGGTTTTCTTTGATAATATAAAATACATATTTTATGGGTGACACATCTTTTGCAGAGCGTGGTATAGGATTACCTTGTTCGCCCTGTGTGATGCTTTCCATTTGTTTATTATAAGGAGTATTTGCATATACCTGTTTTGAAAAAACGGCGAGTTGATTTGCATCAGGTACTTTCATAACACTCATACTTCCGATAAACAAACCAGCGATGTATTGGTTATACTTTTTGCCGGCAGTATCCCCGCCCTGGTAGATAACTTTTCCTTTTACATAAGTTGGGTTAGGGCCATCAGGATTAGCAAAAGATGAAAAACCTTTTCCATTGGTGACGAAAATCTTATTTCCCACAGCTTTTACACAGGTAGGATACCAACCCGTTGGGATAAAGCCTTTCGCCACACTTCTTCCTGGATGGGAAACATCAAAAAGTGTCAGACAATTATTATCAGCGTTTGCGATATACAATGTTTTTTCATCGGGGCTTAAAGCAACACCGTTGGTGGTGGATCCTTGTGGTGCATCAGGATAAAGAGAGGAAGTGAGAGTTTCAATTACTTTTCTGGAAAGCGTACTAATCACTGAAACCGAGTTGTCGTTTGAATTAGCGACAAATAAATATTTACCATTCTTTGTAAGACAAAGATCATTTGGATTATCGCCGACATTTATTTTGTTTGTAAAAATTTTTCCTTTTGTATCAAAAACTAATAACTGATCGCAGCCCCAGCAGGAAATATATAATTCATTTCCATTTGGCGAAAG
>JBDTXP010000259.1:0-3141 GCA_040006135.1 Ginsengibacter sp.
AAAAATGATTTTCAAAATGCATTGCGCAGGGTAAGTGTGTTTAGTAATAAAAGCACTTACCAGGTGGCATTGAATATTTCCGGAAGTGAATTGCAACTTTCCGCGCAGGATGTTGATTTTAGCTTTGAAGGAAATGAAAGAATGGCTTGCCAGTATGATGGCGAAGATCTGCAAATAGCCTTTAATGCTAAGTTCTTAATTGAGATGCTCTCCGCGGCAGATAATAATGACATCGTAATGGAATTAAGTACGCCAACCAAAGCAGGTATCGTAAAGCCAACTGAAAAAGTGGAAAACGAGGAATTATTGATGTTGGTAATGCCACTGATGCTTAATAATTAAAAAAAATATTTCACAAAATATGCAGGCAATCTTAACCGATTGCCTTTTATTTTTACAAAAGGCCGGTATAAGTAATATCTGGCAATACTCTTCAGCAATGGAATTTAGAACGTTACGTACATTTCAAAATTATTTTACAGCGCACATCATGCTGACGAAGCTGCGCCAGGCGGGTGTTAAATGTTTTCTAAATGACGAATTCACGGTAACAATTGATCCGATTTTATCAAATGCGGTTGGTGGCATAAAACTAGTAGTAAAGGTTGAAGATGCTGAAGAAGTTGAAAAATTGGTTGCTGAGTTTGAAGAAGATTATCGCAAAAATGCCGTGTGTCCGCAATGTGGTGGAAACAATATTATGCGTGTCGCCAAAAAGAATACACCCAACCTGGTCACCATTTTTCTTAGTTGGTTGTTTTCAAGCTATGCCTTATCTGCACAGGATATTTATGAATGCAGCGATTGCCATTATCAGACAGAAACACTTGCTGAGCCTTTCAATTATGAGCCATCATTAGAATCTGAATATTTAGAAAATAATAATTAATGAAAGTAGTAGCGCTTATCCCTGCCCGTTATGAAGCCTCAAGATTTCCGGGAAAATTAATGAAAGCACTGGGTAGTAAAACGGTTATTCGCCATACCTATGAAAACACTGTTGCCACATTACTTTTTGATGAGGTAATTGTAGTAACAGATAGCGACATTATTTTCAAAGAGATCACAGAGCACGGCGGTTATGCAATAAAAAGCGAAGGAAATTTTGAAAGCGGAACTCAACGCATTGCTTCTATAGCAAAAGATATGGATGCGGAAATATTTGTAAATGTGCAGGGAGACGAGCCTTTTGTAAAGAGAGAAATGCTTGCACAGTTAATCCAATCTTTCTATAGCCTAAGGCAAAATAAAACTTTGGTGGCATCTTTAATGCATACAATAACCGAAAAAGCTGATATAGAAAATATAAATTACGTAAAGGTCGTAACAGACCTCGGGCAAAATGCACTCTACTTTTCGCGTAGCGCTATTCCTTTTCAGCGCGAGAAAAATGATCCGCCAATTTATTATAAACATATAGGTATTTATGCTTTCCGAAAAGACGCTCTATTAGCATTTGCCGGATTAGAGACCGGTATTTTGGAAAAAACAGAAAATTTAGAGCAACTTCGTTACATCGAAAATGGTATTCCTATTAAAATGGTGCTGGCAGATGCAGCGCCACTTTCCATAGATGTGCCATCTGATCTTTTAAAAGCTATTGCTCAATTGGAGAAAGATGAAAAGAAATTATAAAATACAAATATGAAAATGCATAAAAAATATAAATTATTAATTGCGGTAGCTTTTGTTTTGTCCATCACAATTTCCTATTCCTGCAATGTGCAGGATAAAAAAGAAATTATAGAATCAGCATCTACATTTGATATAAAACAAGGTGAGGCCTCTATTTTACAGGCAAACCAACGACTTATTAAATCCTTTAAAGAAAAAGATTCACTCAAGGCTGTCTCCTGCTATGCACAAGACGCTAAATTAATGTTCGCAGGAAGGCCGGCTATTGAAGGCACTCCGAATATTGTTGGCTATATCGCTACATTAATGGATAGGGGTATAAATAAGTTAGATATAAAAACTGAAAAAATATGGGGCGACAGCAGCATTCTTGCTGAAGAAGGTGTATATAAGATGAGTAATAAAGATTCCCTGGTAGATAAAGGAAAATACATAGTGCTATGGAAGCCGGAAGCCGGAAACTGGAAAATATTCAGGGACATGCGCAATTCTGATCTCCCCTTATCCTCAATGCAGAGCACAAATCAGGGCCTACAGGGGAGTATGAAGAAAAAAAAGTAACTTTTTAAACGATCTTCATTTTATGAGACGACTGATCAATACAAAAAGAATTTCTGCATTTATTAACTCATCTGATAAAATGAGTAAGCGGCTGATTAATATAAACCCAACACTACCTGCAAAACGTACAGACCCTAAAAAAATTTATATTTCAGTTTATGAATATAATGCGGATAAGGTTTTTTCTTTTACTCCTGAAACTATTGAAGATTGTTATTACCTATTAGAAAGTGCAAATGTTTGCTGGATAAATATTGATGGTTTACAAAAAGAAGAAATTGAGAAAATTGGGAATCACTTTGGCATCCATCCCCTGATAGTTGAAGATATTTTAAGTTTGGGCCAGCGTCCCAAAATGGATGATCTTAATAAGAGATTATACTGCCTGCTAAATATGCTATATTATAATGAGCGTGATAAATCAGTGGAGAGCGAGCAGGTAAGTCTTGTACTGGGGGCCGGCTTTGTCATTAGTTTCCAGGAGGACGAAAAAAGAGATCTGTTTAACCCGGTGAGAGAAAAAATAAAAATGTCCGGAAGTAAAATCCGTCAAAGCAATGCTGACTATTTATTTTATTCGTTGATAGATATGATCGTTGATCATTACTTTGTAATTATGGAGCAATTGGGTGAGCAAATTGAAGAACTTGAGGATGATATCACACACAGACCGGATACTCAAACACTTGTAAAAATAAATTACCTGCGAAAAGAAATGATGTATGTTAGAAGAAATATTTCACCGGTGCGGGAAATGATAAATGGAATTTTAAGAAGCGAAAATGATATTATAGAAGAAAAAACGGAGAAGTATTTTAAGGATGTGTATGATCATATTGTTCAGGCAAATGAGTTGGCAGAAAACTACAGGGATATGATGATCAACCTCCAGGACTTATACCTGAGCAATGTAAACCTTAAGATGAACGAGGTGATGAAAGTAAT
>JBDTXP010000260.1:0-3118 GCA_040006135.1 Ginsengibacter sp.
CAAAACTTTTTTATAAAAAGTAACCATTAGCTTTTCAAACGTTGCCATGCCCCCCGCCCATTCGTAAAGAGTTGGTATTTTTTCTTCTTCCATTTTAGTATTGATTTGATATTAATACTGCTGCACTTTTATTTTCTTTGTTTCATCTAGTATAATGACTCTATTATAAAATACGCCACCAATTTCCTGCGATTCAACAGTATACACCGCTACCTTCAACCAACAAACTGTTAAATAACAATTAAATGATAAAATTGCCTAAACAAAATCATTACAGGCACTTTATCAGTTCCCAACTTTGGCATACAGATAACAATTCGCAATATATAAACACCACCTAAAATCCAACCGGGATAATTTATTCTTTACTCCATGAATTGGGAGTAAGGTCATAATGTTTCATTTCTTCAATTTTGCTGATAAAAGGTTTTACCAAATTAAAGAAAGGCATAAATTCAGGGCTTGTTCTAAAGCCATTCAGGTGCTCTTCCTTTGAAGTCCAGCGAATGATAACGATATAATGATTGGGTTCGTCATTGCCATGAATAACCTGGTAACCCAAACAATACATTGACGCTTTTAAATATTTTCCGGCATCAGTGTATGCAGTTTCAAAATTGCTGTGTTGTTCCTGCGGAATATTATACCGGATAATTTCCACGGAATAATTTGTTTCATTTTTCATGTTTATATTTTTGTTTTGAGCAATGCTTTTGGTTGTTAATAATGTAACTAAGATGAGTGTGCAGTAAATTATTTTTTTCATTTTTAAAAGTTTATACTGTCAATTAAAACTATTCCCCCAATGCCTTAGTTAAAACATCTGCCGTTTCACTTCCACTGAAATTTTGCTGCCCCGTTATTAAATTGCCGTCACGAATGGCAAAACCTTTCCATAAACCTGCGTGAATATAGTTGGCCCCGATTTTCTTTAGTTCATCTTCAATTCTCCAGGGCATTACATGCTTGTCTTTTGATAATAGGTTCATGCTCCAAACTGCCTGGTCGGCAAAATCTTCTTCAATGTTTGCAAAGCCGGTTACGGTTTTTCCTTTCGCTAAATAATCACCGCCTGAAAGTTTTGCATAGTTAAGAACTGCTACACCGTGGCAAAGTGCAACAGCAATTTTTCCCGCTTCATAGAACCCAACGAATTTTTTTACGGTATCTGTTGCCTTCTCCATTGTAAACATTGGCCCTTGTCCGCCTGCAATTACAATCGCATCAAATTTGTTTACATCAATTTCTTTAGCGGCTTTTGTGTTCTCCAACAATTTTATAAAGTTTGGGTCGTGTATGTAACCTCGGCTGATTACATCTTCTGCCTGCCATTGACTTGGATCTTCTGGGTTGCTCATCGCATCTGCTTCACACTTACCACCGAAGTAAGAGAAGATTTCTACTTCATGCCCTTTCTCTGTTAGTTTGAAATAAGGATATGTTAGTTCGCTCCACCAAAAGCCGACAGGCCAACCTGTAGTTGTTGATACAGCAGGGTTTGAAATAACTATTGCGACCCTTTTAGGTTTTACAGGATTTACCGAATTGAGATTTTTTTGAGACATAATTATTGTTGTGTAATTATTTTTTATGGTGCAAATGTGAAAACATTTTGTAACATAATTGGTATACTACTTAAAAGTGTGATACTTTCTTATTGGAAAGCATGGCTCACTACTGTGTATATCATATCAAATGATACCTTTACCTCAAAAAATATAACAGCAATGCCGGATTTTATATATGACCATAAGATGTATTACAACCCCGTGGAGTTTGCCTTGCACTTTATTGGGGGCACCTGGAAAATGCCCATACTTTGGCGGCTTAATCAAGCTACAATGCGATATGGAGAGCTGAAAAAGACCTTGCCACACATAAGCCACAAAATGCTTTCTTCCCAACTTCGTGAATTAGAAAATCATGGATTAATTATCCGTAAGGCTTACCCTGTAGTTCCGCCAAAGGTGGAATACAAGATTTCAGCAAAAGGAAAAAAAGTTATTCCGGTTATAGAAGTAGTCAGCAGCTACGGATATTCCATCATGAAAGAAATAGGAATTTCATTACATGAAAAGGGCAAGAAGAAAGCAGGTATTAAAAAGAATGATTAAGGTCTGTTGCCGTAGAGAATCCCTCCTCCATATAATGGGTAAGTATTTTAAATCCTATAACTCTTGGATCATTTTTTCTCTGTTTCATCTTCTTTAAGCAGATGCTTCTATTCTCTAATTACCCAAGTCCGGAAATAAACTTCATTTAATAATTGTCAACCCGGATATGATTAGAGACTGTTGTGCTTCGTTTTTGATTTGGTATAATTCAATTCCTTAGAGATTAAGGACTCGATTCCCTTTAGTTTTTGGGGGTTCCGTTGTGCAAAGATCCTAACAATTTGAAGCTCCTGGATTTCAAAACTTATGACGGTTTCAAATTGCCAGAAGTTTTCATTTACAAGTTTTGAAATAATAATACCCGGGCGTGAATTGATCCAGGTTGTTTCTATGCGATAGCCCTGGGGAGAGAAAATCGGGGATTTTTGTAACGACATGAAGAAATCTACAATTTTCTCTTTTGTCGAAATCATTGGTGCTGCAGGAACTTTTCCGCCACCATCAGCCAGGAATTCTGACTTTTCAGATAATAATGCTTCCAGCTGATGTTGATCTCCGGTTCGGGCAGCTTCAAAGAATTGTCGAATCAGTTTTTCTGCATCAATTGAAGGTTTTAAGAATATATGGTTTTTATCACTTATTGAAATCCGGGCCCTTTCTGCAATTTTTCTGCAAGCAAGCTTAGATTTTCCCAATAACTGGGATATGTCATTGAATGAATAACCGAAAACGTCCTTAAGCAAAAAAACCGCTCTCTCAACAGGTCGCAAAGTCTGCAGCAACAGCAGAAAGGATATTGTGATGGTCTCAGCTAACTCAAAGTTTGAATCTTCCAACTGCTGAGGCTTTAACGTATCCGGAATCATATCAGGAAGCCAGATTCCTATATACTTATTACGATTTTTATGTGCTGATTTCAGTAAATCGAGGGATTTATTTGAGCAAATTCTTGTCATCCATGCACGATGATTCATCACTTTATCGAAATCGTGGGCCAGACATTC
>JBDTXP010000261.1:0-3110 GCA_040006135.1 Ginsengibacter sp.
GTATTATGCTGGTAGGTTTTGCAACCGGGAAATATTTTGAATTGGCGGATATTAAGAGACAAAAATTATTTTTAAACATCGGTTGTGCCTCCCTTGTTTTATTTATCATTATCCGCTACCTAAATGTTTATGGTGATGGAATCCCCTGGTCCATTCAAAAAAGTTCTTTGTATACTTTTCTTTCGTTTTTAAATATTACAAAGTACCCACCATCCCTTTTGTTTTGTTTAATCACTTTAGGTATTATGTTTTTAATGCTTGCATTTTCTGAAAAGGCAAAGAGTAAAGTAGGTAATATAATTTCTGTGTATGGAAAGGTGCCAATGTTCTATTTTCTTATTCATTTTTTTGTAATTCATCTTTTACTGTTGGCAATACTTTTTCTGCAAGGATTTCATTGGTCACAGCTTGATTTCGCCACCGGAACATTTGGCAGGCCCAAAAGCCTGGAAAGTGGTTTGCCGCTATGGGCAGTTTATTTAATTTGGGCCGGAGTCGTAATCATTTTGTATAAACCGTGTAAATGGTATGGAAAATATAAAGCAACTCACAAAAAATCGTGGCTGAAATATGTTTAAATTCTATCTGAAGTCTAAATTTTGTAAAGTCCAAATTATAGATGCAAATTGTTTTCTGTTATTATGAAAGAGTTGTTGGTTGATTTTTAATTTAAAGGTTCCACTTTTTGATGAACTTGGTTCGATCATAAAGCATAAGGATGATTACCATTTGCAAAGTCGGCCGTTTATTTATCAGTTTGGGCATTATTGCATTCGGAATTCAACAGTTGGTGGTCCTGGATTTTCGTCCAGCAATATTACCAGGTTATCCGGGGTGGGCTCATACCATAAAATTTTTTCCAATTGCCACTGGTGTAGCAATGATTATCGCTGGCATTGTTATTTCAGGAATTTTAAAATTTGAAAACTATATCGCTCGAAGGATTTCTGTCGGCCTGGGATTTTATTTTATGGTACTTATTTTTTTAAGTCACATTCCATATCTTCTTTTTGTTTATCCTCATAAATTAAGCCACCTGGGTTCATGGGGTGATCTTTTAGAAGAACTGGCATTTTCGGGAAGTGCATTTGTTGTGGCAGGCTCTATTGCAGATTATAGAGGCAATAAAAGAAGCGGTTATTTTTATCGATTGTCAGAGAAATTTATTCCTGTCGGTCGTATTTTTTTCTGCATCACCCTCATTTTATTTGGATGCAATCATTTTGCATATGATCTCTCAGGGATGATACCGAAATGGTTTGGCATGCCTGTGTTCTGGAGTGAATTTGGCGGAGCAGCCTTAATTGCAGCAGGAACAGCAATCCTTTTTGAAATCTTTCTTAAGCCAGTTAGTTTGCTTTTAGGACTCATGCTTTTTCTATGGTTTATGTTACTTCATGTGCCATCGGCGATTCTAAATCCTTATGTCGGACAAGGCAATCTCATTGTCAGCGCATTTGATGCATTGCTTTTTTGTGGAACTGCTTTATTGCTTTCCCAATCAAAAACTGAAATAGCTACAAAGAATTTTGATAGAAGATATACACGTCTTGCCAGTGAAATTTACGAAAGAAAGGATAGATAATTTTATCACCTGTAAAATTTATTAACTATGACAAAAGAATTTGCACTTTCTTTTGCACAAACCTGGGTCGAAGCATGGAATAGCCATGACCTTGAAAAAATACTGGCACATTATACGGAGGATTTTATCATAGAATCGCCAATGGCAATAAAGCTATATCCTCAAAGTGGTGGCACTGTCATTGGCAAAAATGAGGTTAGAAAATATTGGAGTATTGGCCTTGAAAAAAGTCCTGATTTAAGATTCGAACTTTTAGATGTTTTGGTTGGAGTACATAGCCTGTCGCTTTTCCTTTTAAACCTTTCATCGATGAAAAAATCTGTCGAAATGATGAGTTTCAATGGCGAAGAAAAGGTTTATAAAGCTATCGTCAATTTCTCAGGATGAATTACCTCATTAAATTATTGAAGTGTGTGAGGAATAATTGTTAGTCAATTTGAATTTGTTTTTTTTGGTTTCCAAAATGCTTCCCCGGAACTTATTTAAAGCGTAATTGTGTGTTTTCAAAATTATGTGTGGCTTTCAAAAAAATATTTATTATGAATAAATTATTCCGGGATATATTTCCTTTTTTTATTGGAGTAACATTTTTTAATATAATAAATACCAATGCGCAGATGAAATTAAGTGCTATTAGTGCTACAGCTAAAAACAAATCTATAAAAGTTTTAGAGTTAAGAAATTACCTTTTAAAACCAGGTAAGCGGGATAGCTTTATAAACTTTTTTGAAGCAAATTTTATTAAATCGCAAAATGTTCTGGGAGGGTATATAATCGGGCAATTCAGGGTAAAGGGTGCGCCGGATAATTTCTTTTGGCTTCGTGGCTTTGAGGATATGGATTCAAGAAGTAAATACCTTCCTGAGTTTTACAAAAGTGAATTTTGGAAAGAAAGAAGAACCATTGCAAATGATTTAATAAATAATAATGATAATGTTTATTTAATAAAGCCATTAAGCTTGTCAGGGGAAAATAAGGACACAGCTATAAATAGTTCGGATATTGGAAAATTAGGAGGAATAACTATTATTGATTTCTATATTGCAAATGACAAACTGGATGAACTAATTTTATTTTTTAGAAATAAATATGTTCCTTTTCTTAGGGGATTGGGCATTTTGGATTTTACCATGTGGAGGAGTGAAACTCAAGTAAATGATTTCCCTTCTTTACCTGTATTTCAGGATAAAAATCTACTGGTGACTATTTCTCATTTCAAAAATGAGAAGGAATATATGGCAAAAAGGAAACAAATTAATTCCCTTACTCATCAGCAAATGAAAATTTCTATGAATGAAGTCGTCACCACAAAAACAACAATAATTTTATATCCGACGGTTAATTCAGGGTTGCAATAGAAAAAAAGTTCTGGTTAATGTAATTTGCTATTCCAAATTTTTCTGGAAATAAAATATTACAGTTTGCCATATAAATAAAAAACCCCAGCTATTATACTGAGGCAATGTGATTCGGCTGGGACTCGAACCCAGGACCCATACATTAAAAGTGTATTGCTCTACCAACT
>JBDTXP010000262.1:0-3089 GCA_040006135.1 Ginsengibacter sp.
AGCTATGGTGGGTTTTAATAATGGTATCACTACCACAACACATTTATTTAATGCTATGTCGCCTTTTCATCATCGGGAAACAGGATTGCCGGGCGCTGTTTTCCTTCACAATGAGGCAAGTGCAAGCATTATTGCTGATGGCATTCATGTTGATTATGAAACATTGAAGGTTTGCAAGAAATTATTGCAGGAGCGTCTTTTTTTAATAACAGATGCTGTGGAGGAAGTGAGAGAAGGTGCGTATGTTCATGTGAAACAAGCCGATCGGTTTACTTTACCTGATGGAACGCTGTCCGGCTCATGTCTTACGATGTTGCAGGCGGTAAAAAATTGCGTAAAGCATGCAGCCATTCCTTTGGATGAAGCCCTGCGTATGGCTTCCACTTACCCTGCCCAGCTGATAAATTCAGTGGATACAGGAAAAATAAAGCCGGGTTACAAAGCAAACCTGGTAGTGTTTACTGATGATTTTCGGGTGAGCCATACTGTTGTCGAAGGCAAGATTTATGATTATTGATGAAAACAAAAACTTTATTCATGCACACCTTTAATGTAAAATATCTCTTTGCATTATTTCTATTCTCTGCTATTTGCAGACCTCTTTTAGCACAGCGCGGAAAAAACAATACTACAAATTTTACCATCAACCATGGCGCAATCATAAGAGGCGATTCTACCCAGAAAAAGATTGCTTTGGTTTTTACAGGCGATGAATTTGCTGATGGTGCAAATTATATTGCTGAGGTTTTGAAAGACAATCATATTCACGCGTCTTTTTTTCTAACCGGAAACTTTTATCGAAATAAATCTTTTAGAAAAAACATTGCAAAGCTGAGAAAGAATGGTAATTATCTTGGCTCTCATTCCGATAAACATTTATTGTATAGCCCCTGGGAAAACCGCGATAGTTTGTTGGTTTCAAAAGAAGACTTCAATACCGATCTTCTTAATTCCTACAAAGAGTTAGAAAGGTTCGGGATAAAAAAAAGCCAGGCGCATTATTTTTTACCTCCATATGAATTTTATAACGATTCAATTGCTTCGTGGACAACTCAACTGAATTTACAATTGATTAATTTCACTCCAGGCACCCGTAGTAATGCAGATTACACTTATCCTGAAATGGAAAAACGGTATGTTTCCAGCAAGGAAATTTATAATTCTATTTTGCATTTCGAAGAAAATAATCCTAATGGATTAAATGGTTTCATATTATTGATACATATTGGAACAGACACAAGACGATCTGATAAATTTTATAAATATTTACCAAAATTAATTCCAGAGTTAAAAGCTCGTGGTTATGAGTTTCAAAGAATCAGCGAATTGCTTCAATAATTATTGAAATATTTTAATATTCATCTCTATGCAAAATATATTTAGTATTCTTATTTTCTTTATCGCTTGTCCGTCATTGTTACCCGCTCAAAACACGTTACCCCCTGGCTATGTAAAAGATAGCCTGCCATTATTAGTTCAGCGGTCGAAAGATTTGTTGGATCATGCATACATGGCTCAAAAGCTTTTATTAGTTTCTGATACGCTTCCAGGTTGGGAAGGTTTTCCGGTTACTTTATACGAGTATCAAACTATTGTAGATATTTATATGGGTAAACCAAAAACGGGAATGGTTTTTTTGCTTAATCCTACTCCGGAAAAGCTGGCTATGTGGATTGCTACTACCTGTTGGGACGTTAAGCAAAGTTTAGAATTTCAATATACTGATGCATTATTTAAATGGATCAGGGGACAGTCGGGCGCACAGTTTCCCGTTAAAGGAGTAGTGTATGAAGACCAATACACAAAAGGATTTCAAGAGCCTTATATTTTTAAAGATGGGGTAACTGTTTATATTAAAGACACATCCTATTTCCCTTCCGATAAAACCTGTACTTCTGCACAACTTGATTTTTATCTCAGAATTACCAATGATGATTTGAAAGCGCAAACGGGACAATACGGGAGAATTGCCAGTACGCGGCGTGAAGATTATAAAAGTGCTGGTGGCCAGGAAGAAGTAGGAGATGCCAATGATAGAAAACAAAAATGGCTTGAAGTAGTAAGAGAACTTTATAAAAAAGCCTGGAATTCTGACAGGAATGAACTGATAATTATGTGGGCGAAAAATCATCTTTGATTTTCTTACCCGGGAGAAAATCTGCGCACTAATAATTTAGATGTATTAATTGTAGATTTTATTTTGGATGATCTTTTGTATTCATAAAACAATACTCATTATTTTTTAAACGTATTTCTAATAAATGAATCATATTATTGAAGTGGGATGTTCGCTCTTATCCCACGACTATTTACATTATCGTCATTACTTTTTTATAAGAAGCTAATTTTTTATTAGTTGGTTTTAATTCTGTGATTAAATAATCTATCGATTTAGGGTTACACACTTTCATTTGAAATGCTGAATTCAATTTTTCTGAAATAGTGATCACCGCTAGTTTTTCTGATGATTTTATCATCGCTTTTTTCACCTGCACCACATTCCAATCTGTTTCAGTGAGTCCGGCCTTCGCATCAATGGCATTCGCACCGAGGAAACATAAATCAACTTTTATATCTGCTAACTCGCTGATTGGTTTTTCACCTAAAGTAATCTGTGCCCGAAAGTCTATTTGGCCGCCCAATAATATTACCGTAAGCAATGGATGTGCAGCCAATTCCAGCGCCATCAGTGGACTTACTGTAAAGAAGGTAGCTTCCATATCATCTGGAATTAGCCTGACCATTTCCAGCATGGTAGTTCCTGCTTCGGTTAAAAAAGACATCCCGGGCTTTATTAGCGAGACAGCTTTTTGTGCAACTGATTTTTTTTCTTCCTGGGCATACACTTTATTATGCTGCAGAGGATAATGGTAGGATTGTGATAATGCACCGCCATGCACTTTTATGATTTCGCCTGCGTCGGAAAGTTCTGAAAGATCTCTGCGAATGGTATCCTCTGATACTTGTAATTCTTCACTTAGCGTAGAAGAAAGCACTTTATTGTGCAGGTTTATCTGCTTTATTATATAAGCGTGCCTCTCATTTTTGAACAAGCCTGCAGAAATATTTCGCATGAAAAATCTTTTTTG
>JBDTXP010000263.1:0-3064 GCA_040006135.1 Ginsengibacter sp.
GAAGATCTTTTTGGTTCTTTGCATACTTACCAGGCTATTGAAAAAAACAGCCCCAAAAACAATAATTATTTAGTTATGGGACCATGGACTCATGGTGCCTGGGCAAGAAATGGTTGGGATAAATTTGGCACCTATAATTTCGGAAGCAATACCAGTCAATATTTCCAGGATAGTTTACAAACAAAATTTTTCAATTTTTATTTAAAGGATAAAGGGAATTTCAATGCATCGGAAGCAACAGTTTTTGAAACAGGCACCAATGAATGGAAACATTATTCTAAATGGCCTCCTGCTGATATACATTATGCCCCATGGTATTTGAAATCAAACGGCCAGCTTTCTCCCGAAGGGAAAAGTAATCTCCATTCCGACAAAGATCATTTTACTGAATATGTCAGTGATCCGGCAAACCCTGTTCCCTACACCGGTGGTGTATATGCCCGTAGAAATAATGAATACATGGTAGAAGACCAGCGTTTTGCTGCAACGCGGCCGGACGTAATCGCTTTCACATCTCAAATACTTCCTCATGACATTATTCTTGCCGGCCCAATTAAAGCAGATATTTTTGTAAGCACCACATCTACAGATGCAGATTTTATTATAAAAGTAATTGACGTATTACCAGATTCATCTACTGAAGTTTCAACAAAAGGATTGCCTATGGCGGGTTTCCAGCGTTTGGTTAGAGCAGAAGTTTTCAGGGGGAAATTCAGAAACAGCTACGAGCATCCGCAACCATTTGTACCAAATAAAATTTCAGAGATAAAGATTAATTTGAATGATGTTGCACATACTTTTTTAAAAGGGCATAAGATCATGATTCAAATTCAAAGTAGCTGGTTTCCTTTGGTAGATAGAAATCCCCAGAAATTTATGCGAATCCCTGAAGCAAACCAATCTGATTTTAAGAAGGCCACAATTCGTATTTGGCATGATGGCGAGCATATTTCTAAAATTATCTTACCTCAATTAGATCAATAGAACGTTAATCGTGGTTCGTGTCTCACGAATCACTTTTATCTCCTAATCAATTCCTTAATCATAATATATATTCTTCAAAAAACCAAAATCATCAACCCCTGTTTCATAAAACCTTGCTGATGAATAAAAATAATCCAAATCATTTTCTGCCAATTGCCATTTGCCACTTACTGGATTAAAATGAATATAATCTAATTTTTGTTTTGCTAAATGTCCGTTGTAAATCTCAATTCCTAAAGCATCTCTTTGCCATATTTCATGCTTCTTGTTGGATGCATTGACTACATACATTCCGGATTTATTTTCAGCTTTTATGTTACGCAATAGAACATGAGCAGTGTATTTCAAGAAACTACCTTTAGGTGTTTCTTTGCCGTTCAAAGCTTGCTGCGACCATATTAAATGGATGTGTGTAGGCATTATTACAAATCCATAAACGCTGATCAATTTATCATCAGATAATTTTTTTAAAGAGCTTATAATGACCATTTTATTATCTTCGGTTTCTAATAACGGTAACCAGTCATGTACTGTGGCTGTCCAGAAATATATTTTATTTAGTCCCCTATAAGATTTTTTAATCTGAATTTCCATCAAATAAATTTAATGAAAAATAATTTTCTGAACTTTAAATTACGAAAGTAAAAAGAGATAAAAGTGATTCGTGGAGACACGAACCACGATTGATGATTCGTATTTTGGCATGACGGCGGCCATATTTCCAAAATTTTCTTACCTCAATTTGATAAATAGAACTGAATAAAAACTATGAAGTTGAAGTATCTTTGTTTTTTTTAACCCTGTTGCAAGAACAGTAAATTTTATAATTATGTCAAAGCACCCTTTTCAGCAATTTATCAACCCTAAAAATAATGCTGCAGTAAAAGAAAAATTTAAACAGGATAAGAAAAAGGCCAAAAAACAAAGAGCTGTTGATATTGAAAAACATTTTGAAGAAAAAAGAGCTGCAAGAACCAGGGGGTTTGAAAATAAACCACCCGAGGTAAAGCCCGATAAAAGGCAAAAGTATCCACAGAAAAAACTTTCACCGGCAGGAAAAACAAATCCTACAATACCCGGTTCGACGCCAGTTGAAAAGAAAAAGATTATTGAAGGCGAAATGCCTTTAAACAAATTTCTGGCGCATTGCGGAATTACTTCGCGCAGGGAAGCGGTATCATTGATTATAGCTGGAAAAGTAACTGTAAATAAAAATTTAATTACACAACCTGCGTTTAAGGTTAATGAGAAAGATGATGTTTTCTACAATGGTAAAAAGATTTCAATTACTAAAAATCTTGTTTATATTTTATTAAATAAACCCAAAGATTATATCACGACAACCAATGATCCACAAAACCGGAAAACGGTTCTACAGCTAACAAAAGCAGCCACCGACAAACGTGTATATCCTGTGGGCCGGCTTGATAGAAATACATCCGGAGTATTGCTGCTTACCAATGATGGTGACCTTACTCAAAAACTAACACACCCTTCTTACAATATAAAAAAGATTTACGAAGTACATCTTGATAAACCGCTAACAAAAAAAGATTTTGATAAAATATTAAATGGGATCACACTTGAAGATGGCGAGATACATGCAGATGCACTAGCCTATGCGGATGCAAAAGATAAATCTGTTATTGGTATCGAACTGCACAGTGGCCGCAACAGGATAGTAAGGCGGATATTTGAATCGCTTGGCTACGATGTAAAAGGCCTGGACCGTGTAATGTATGCCAACCTTACAAAAAAGAATGTAGAAAGGGGAAAATGGCGATACCTAAGTGAAAAAGAAATCAGGCAATTAAAATACAGTAATAATAAAAACAAAATACAAGAAATCTCTACAGAAAAAGAAAAAAGATACGAGTGAAAAAGCCTGATGTGATTTTTGAAAATGAGGATTTCATAGCGATCAATAAAGCACCCGGAATGTTATCTATTCCTGACCGCCACGATGATACACAGCTATCACTTTCCCGCATGCTTACAATTCAATTCGGAAAAATTTATGTAGTGCACCGCCTGGATAGAGATACCAGCGGTATTATTTTATTTGCTAAAAATGAACATT
>JBDTXP010000264.1:0-3053 GCA_040006135.1 Ginsengibacter sp.
GCAGGAATTACTGTAATATATTTACGCCAGAATTTTTGAACTTCCCGCAAGAGAAGCGTTGAATTATCCTGCAATATTTCGGTTCCGAAAACCTGGTTAGTCTCAAATGCAAACTCGCTGAGTGTTTGCTGGCAAAAGCTATGAATCGTTAACACTGATGTTTCATCCAAATAGAGAACCGCATCATAAAGTCTGTCGGTTGTATTTTTTTGTCCAATAACTTTTATTGAATCGTCTACCAATTTTGAAATAGTGTCATCATCAATTTCTTCATCACAAGATTTGCGATAAGCAGCCCTTACAAATTTTCTAATACGTTCCTCCAATTCTGCTATAGCAGCTTTGGTAAATGTTACCATCAAAATTTCCCTGATGGATAATTCCTTTTCTAAAATAAGTCGAAGCACAAGAATAGCAATAGAATAGGTCTTGCCTGTGCCAGCGCTAGCTTCTATTAAATTGCTCCCGCTCAGGGGCACAATCAAAGCATCAAAATCTTTTCTATCTTCTTTGGCCATTTATTTATCATTAAAAGGATAATCAATAAAAAATGCAGACAGCGGAACTGATAATTTTTGCGCAGCAATCTTAAATTGCTCCATTGCATTCTCCCGCTCAAAAAAACCTGTCGCGTATTCCTTCTGCATGTAAACATCTTTACAGGAAGCATAATCGCTATCAAACATTTTCGTTAAAAGAGCAGCGTATGATTCATCATCCAAACGCTCAACATTTTCTGGTTTTATTTTTATTCCCGGTCCAAAAAATATAATATTCTTATGGCCTTCTTTATAAAGATTAACCAATTCAGTAATTGTTTGCAAAGCATCCTCCTTAGTTAATGTAGCAGATTTAAAAACCCGGTTATTTATCTTCGAAATAAAGTGAAGCTCATGCTGATGACCCGCTGCAATCAAAGCCAGTTGACGGATCCATGAACTCAATAGGTACTTGTGCTCATTTTTTGAAAATGAAATGAACAAATGTTTATTTCCATAAATAGTATCTACTTCTCCACTAATCCGGCTATTCCCTAAAAGAATTTCTATAGGTATGGTTTCTGCATTTTTTCCTTCAATCTCGTTTTCAAATAATTCCTTCACATCAGCAATGTCCGCCTCCAGGTTTTGCACTTCAACTTCTGCCATGTTCTTCAAAGGCAAAAATCCCGTCTTCAATTTTTCATTTCTAATTACATCAATTTCTTTTTCATCCGCAAGCAAAAATTCGTTTTGTAAACTCCATTTTTCGAGATGATCTAATTCAAATAATTCAGTATCGCTTAAGGTTACTGCCTGGTCATTATAATAAATTCCTAAAACATTATTATAATATCCTTTGAAAGGGTTTTGCAAAAATGAGATTAGTTTATGCAGGGGGATTTCACTAAAATCAAATGGCTCAGCTTCTGCTGATTTTTTAAATGTTACTTCTACAGGTTTGCTATTCACCAAATAATTGTAGAGTCTCAAATCACGACCGAAATATTGCTGACTAAATCCGTGCAAAGGCTGACGCGCAATAAGGAGCTCCCTAACAGTTTTAGGTTCTTCAGCATACGATTCAATATAATCAAGAAGCTCATCTACAAGAATTGATGGTGGCAAAACAGCATTATTTTTTACGCTTTGCCCGGTATAGCTCACATAAAAATAATCACCTGCAGAAAGTAGCGTTTCTAAAAACAGGTGCTTGTCATTCTCTTTAATATTCCTATCACCTTTTCGCTTATTTTTTTCAATCAGGTTAAAAGCAAGTTTCTTTTCTTTCCTCGGGAATTTATCAAAATTCATTCCCAGCAGCGCTACCACTTTAAAGGGAATACTGCGCATGGGAATCAGAGAGCAAAAAGTAATACCTCCTCTTGCAAAAGCCTTACTGCGCGTAGCCGACGACAATTGTGGAAGAAAACTATGCATGAAGATCTTATAGCTGATCTCCTCTTCAAAAAGCTGGTTAATTTCATTGTAGCTTACTAACTGTTCTGAAATCGATGCATACTCATCACTTGTATTATTTTCCTTGTCACCAATAAAATCGCTTAATACTGACTCAACATATTTTACCCAGCCCTCAATACTTTTCAATTTGCGCCTTTCCTCAATAGATTGAATGAGGGTAGTAACAAAATGAACAAACCGGATTACATTATAGGCAGATGAACTTTCTGTATTATCCAATGGAAAAAAACTTTCCGTCCCTACACCATATTCTTCACCACCACTAATACAAAGCCCGTACATAATTCTTTGCAGGCCGTATTTCCAACTAACATATAAAGAGTCATCTGCGGGGTTTCCCTGCATTCCAAAACGGATATTTGCCTGGTCCAGCACTTCTCTTATTTGCGAAGTATCTGTGATCTTACATTTATTTTTAATCGAAGAAAAATCCAATAAACTCACAACTGCCTCAGCTGTAAAATCTTCTTCATGAAGAGACAATAAAGTGCTTAGGGCATTAGAAATACTGTCTGAGGAAGTAAATGATTCATCAGCAATTGTATAAGGAAAATGATGTGGTGCCGTATCAAATATTGCTTTAATGTAGGAAGCATATAAATCAATATCACTCACCATCACAATAATGTTCGCAGGTGCAAGCTGCTCCTTTCTTTGATCTACAAGGTGCACGAGATAATTATATAAAACCTCCACCTCACGCGCAGGGCCGTAACAGGCATTAATAGTTACAGAGCCATCAGAAATTAACGAGCTATCAAAACTATTTTTTTCAGGATTCTCATTTTTAAAAATTGCATTTTGAATTTTATGAAGTAAGGTGTCATCTTCCGGATCTTTAGTCCCTATTAAATCATAGGAATTAATGAGTGATTCATTTTTAAAAAGAATAGAAAATGTATCACGAATTATTTTGCCCCATGCTGTTAGCAATGTGTTGCCTGTTGCTTTTTCATCTTTATCTGCCTTACCAATCTTTTTTAGAAAAGAAAGGAGTTTCTCGCTCCTATCTTCATACCAATAATCCAATGGCGAAGGATTCAATAAAAGGAAATGTATGGGAACAGCTTTGGAAACATTTTGAAAAATATT
>JBDTXP010000265.1:0-3043 GCA_040006135.1 Ginsengibacter sp.
GCATCCAGCAGATGCGATGGTAAAGAATTACTTTGGGGATGAAAAAATTCTATAGTTGTTATGCCGTGATCAATATGGGACTTGACATATCCGTCTTTTATTGCTTCCATTATTTTATTTATTTTCTGAGTTTTTAATCCTTCTTTCTTACCATCGTCAAAATTGTTGCCACACCTACAAGCGGGTCTTCGGTCTCATCAAAAATTTCTACATACCACTTCACAATTCCTTTGGGAATTTCACTACCTTTTACATACGGTATTTCCGGATTTATATCTTTCAACTCCTGGCTAATTTTTTCTTTGCAGGTAAATTTTATAAATATTTCTGCTCCCGGATATACAGGTTTTGTAAATCGAAGTTCGTCTATACCATAATTCAACAATACGGGATTCTTCTCATAACTATCTACAAACAAACCCGCTGCTGCGCTCATGATAAAATAACCATGCGCTACTTGTTTTTCAAACATAGTATCTGAAAAATCAGTGGATGCAATGTGTGCATAAAAATGATCTCCGCTCAGATCTGCAAAGCGATCTATATCTTCTAAAGTTATTTTTCTTTTCCCTGTAATGAGCTGATCACCAATTTCCAATTCTTCAAAATATTTTTTAAAAGGATGAACACTACTTTTTTTACCGGGAGCATGTGGTTGATATACATTTGTAACACTGGTAAGCATTCCGGGTGAACCCTGCACTGCAACACGCTGCATGTAATGCCTAATGCCACGCAAACCTCCCATTTCTTCTCCACCACCTGCACGACCAGGCCCGCCATGTACAAGCATTGGCAAAGGAGAGCCATGGCCCGTACTTTCTTTAGCACTTTCGCGGTTTAATATCATCATTCGGCCATGGTAAGTGCCGGCACCAATAATAAAATCCCGAGCTATTCCATGATCGTTTGTGACAATAGAACTGCATAAACTTCCTTTCCCTAATTTGGCCAGGGCTATTGCTTCGTCTGTATTTTTATAAGGCATTAAAGTGCTCACCGGACCAAACGCCTCTACTTCATGAGCCTCCAATCCTTGAAATGGTTTTTCATTAAGTAAAAGAATAGGACTAATAAATGCCCCCTTCTCGTAATCGCCTTCTAAAAGAGTAACACTATCAAGGCTTCCGGAAATTATTTGAGAAGAGGCCAGCAATTTTTGTATTTGAGAAAGTACCTCTTTTCTCTGGGATTGGCCTGCAAGGGAACCCATGCGTACCTTATCATTTTGCGGGTTGCCTATTATAGTTTGTTGCAAAGCTTTGTGCAGGTCTGCGGCGACCAGTTCCATTTTTTCTTCAGGAACAAAAATGCGCCGGATTGCTGTACATTTTTGGCCGCATTTTGAGGTAATCTCTCTTTTCACTTCTTTAATGAAAAGAGACCATTCCGGCATTTCTGGATTTACATCAATTCCCAATACAATACAATTAAGAGAATCTGCTTCCAGGTTAAAAGGTACATTTTCTTTGAGGATGTGGGGATTTGATTTAAGCATTAAACCAGTAGTTGCGGAGCCTGTAAAAGTGATTACATCCTGTGAGATCGTATGATCTAATATATCTCCGGCACTGCCACACAATAATTGTATTGCACCCTCGGGTAAAATTTTGGAAGCAATAATTTCTTTCACAACTGCCTGCGTAAGGTACGACGTAATACTGGCGGGCTTTACTACTGCAGCAACTCCTGCTAGAAGGTTCACAGCCACCTTCTCCAACATACCCCAAACAGGGAAATTAAAAGCATTGATATGTATTGCGACTCCTTCTTTGGGAATTAATAAATGCTGAGCAGAGAAAGTTCCTTCCTTACCAAGGCCGATATTATCACCATCCAGGGTAAATGTTGTATCCGGTAATTTTCTACGCAATGATGCATTGGAAAAGAGATTGCCGATGCCACCCTCAATGTCCACCCAGCTATCTATTCTTGTTGCACCGGTTTTATAACTGATTTGATAAAAGATCTCTTTTTTATCCAACAGGTAAAGCGCGAGTTTTTTTAACATCAATGCCCGTTGCTGAAACGTCATCTTTCTCAGGGCAACGCTTCCGGTTTCGCGGCCATACTCAAGTATATGGGCAAAGTCCAGGCCTTTCGTAGTTACGCTGGTTATCAGTTCACCATTTACTGCATCAAATAATTGCTGTCCTTCACCATCTCCACTAATCCAATTTCCGGTAACATAATTAGCTAATTTCATTTTTATTTTTCATTATAAATAACCAATGCCAAAATTACGAAATTGGTGACTAGGGGAAATAAGGATAGTTATGTAGTAGGTTTCAGGAACCCAAACCAAATTGCTTTAAATGATGCATCGCATGTTTATAAAGTAGCTGTATGTTTTGGTTGTAATCAAGCTCACCAAAGAATGCATTGGTTGTTTTTAATGTTGGATTACTTTCAAATGCCCCGAAAAAATAATTAAGTTCTAGCTGTACTTTATTAATGGAAGCAGCTAAATCTTTCTGACGATGAAGAAGTCCTTCCTTCGGAATTAGCGGATTGTCTGTGTTTTCTTTAAAAGGATGTTCACTGAATAGGAATGTGCGATTTTTTTCCAGCTGGTCTCCTGTAGCAAGGGATGGCAATAGTAATTTACCGCTGGCGTTTTTTAGTGCATCAGCAAAGTGTTCAACCATTTGCTGTGCATCCATTACACCCCAATTTCCTTTGGTCTGCGAATCTAATTTGCCTAAAAGTGGAATGAATTTATTTTTTAAAAAATCTTCTTTTTCGTTTTGCATAATTTATCATTGAACTATTATCAGCAGTCGTTCTTTTTCATCAGAGTGTCTATTTCCTCGCAAAGTCCGCTAAAAATTTCATCAACGGTTCCTTCACCTTTTACAAATGCCACTTTATCTTTTTCCTGGTAATGATCACAAACTGTCGCTGTTTTTTTATGGTATTCATGTATCCTGGCGCGTATTACCTCTTCATTATGATCGTCAGGCCGGCCGCTTGATTCACCTCGTTTTACCAATCTTTGTATTAATTGCTCTTCTGAAACCTTTAATGCAAGTAATATATTGAT
>JBDTXP010000266.1:0-3006 GCA_040006135.1 Ginsengibacter sp.
AGATGCACCTTGGTCATTTCCAGGTAATGATTTTGCAATTGATGCAGGTAAATCGGTTGATTGATAATGCGTTTTTCATTTCTGTACCAAATCTCATAATTGGAGAAACCATCCTGTTTAGGAGTTTGAATCCTAAAAGCTCCTTTCATATATTTAACTGAACCATCCTCATTTGGAACCTTTTGAAATTTCAATTTTAATAGTTGCTTTTCGTCTAACGGTATGGGAAAAAGCTGATCGCAGGTAAACCAAAATTCCTGAACACCATTATTTATTTCCACTTCCTTTTCATCATTGTTGAAATCGGTTACTTCACCTTGCCATGCCTGTGTATCGTTTTCGGCTAACACATAATCTCCTTTTTTAAGTTCACTGAATTTGATCATAAAAATTAATTTTGAGTAAATGAAGTAGAAATAAAACTAAGTGAAAAATCAGAGAAGGCAAAAAATTATTGAACTGAATCTTTCAAAAAGTTACTCCGCCCAACTCATCACATAATTTTCATCTTCAATCGCCAGAGCATCTTTGGTCAGTTGTAATGGATGAAATGTATCTATCATCACAGCAAGCTCTTTTGTTTCTTTCATACCAATACTCTTTTCTACAGCACCAGGATGCGGGCCGTGTGGTATACCTCCGGGATGCAAAGTGATCATTCCACGGGTAACATGTTTCCGGCTCATGAATTCGCCATCTACATAATAAAGCACTTCATCACTATCAATATTGCTATGGTTGTATGGTGCAGGAATAGAATCAGGATGATAATCATACATACGTGGCACAAAAGAACAGATGACAAAATTATGCCCTTCAAATGTTAAGTGCACAGGAGGAGGCTGATGCACGCGACCTGTGATCGGCTCAAAATCATGAATAGAAAATGCGAACGGATAACAACAACCATCCCAACCAACTACATCAAAAGGATGATGCAGATAATGAATGGGATACATCATCCCGCTTTTTTTAGTCATGATTATAAAGTCCCCTTTTTCATCAATTGTTTGTAAATTTTCCGGCACGCGAATATCCCTTTCACAATAAGGACTGTTTTCCAATAACTGCCCAAAGCGGCTAAGGTATTTTGCAGGATAACGTATAGGGCTAAACGATTCTGTGATCAGCAGGCGATTTTTTTCGTCTTCAAATTTTATTTGGTAAATAGACCCACGTGGAATTACAAGATAATCTCCATATGCAAAATTCAATATGCCATATTGGGTAAGCAATTTGCCTTTTCCTTCGTGAATAAAAATCACTTCATCCGCATCTGCATTTTTATAAAAATAATCTTCCATGCTTTTTCGTGGCGCTGCAAGGGAGATGTGGCAATCGCTATTAACTAATACCGGCTTCCGGCTTTTTAAATAATCATCTTCCGGTTTAATATTAAAGCCCTGAAAACTCCGGTGTTTCAACATTTTTTCCTCAGCCACTTCCGGCTTGACGGAGAATGGTTCATCAGTTTTTATAATTTGGGTAGGTGGATGCGTATGATATAAGAGTGATGAATCTGAGGAGAAGCCTTCGGTAGAAAATAGTTGCTCTGAATAAAGTTGACCATCCGGGCGCCGGAATTGGGTGTGGCGCTTATGAGGCATCGAACCGGATTTATGATAATGTGGCATTAGAATGAATTTTCACGATGTAAAAATGTGGTTCTTCAAAATTACGCAGATTATTTTATTACCTTTTTAAAGGAAATTAAGCGATAATGTCAGGTCCTTATTATTTATCTTCGGCTACATTAAATAATGTAGCTATGAAAAAATATTTGTCGGTATTATTTCTTTTATTAAACGGTGTTTCCTATGCGCAATTCAAAATAAATATAGTCCCCTACCCTGCATCCATTACAATTAATGACGGCAGTTTCATGTTAAATAAGGGCACTTATTTTTTGGCAGATAAAAGCACTACAAATCTTGCGCAGCTGGCAAATGAATATTTAAAGCAATTATATGGTTTTACAATACCTGTAAGAATAAAAAGTACTCACACAAATTATATTGCTTTTTATAAGAAAAAGTTTACAAATGCTCATGCGAATGAATATCATCTGGAGTCTGACAAAAGAAAAATAATCATTTCGGGTATAAACGATACAGCCTTGTTTTATGGCTTGCAAACTTTCTTACAATTATTACCGACTCAAAAATCAGCTCAAGCAAATTATATAATTCCGGCAGTATCAATTACCGATTATCCAAGGTTTGCTTACAGAGGTATGCATCTTGATGTGAGTCGTCACTTTTTTAATACTGATTTTATTAAAAAATATATTGATTACCTCTCCTATTTAAAATTCAACAATTTTCATTGGCACTTGACCGACGACCAGGGTTGGCGAATAGAAATAAAAAAATATCCGCTTCTCACACAAAAAGGGGGATTTAGAAATGGAACAATTACCGGACGTTATCCCGGAACCGAAAATGACAGCATACGTTATGGTGGATTCTATACGCAAAAACAAATAAAAGAAATAGTAGCGTATGCGGCAAAAAGATTTATCAATGTAATACCTGAAATTGAAATGCCGGGTCATGCTTCTGCAGCAATTGCGGCCTATCCACAACTTAGCTGTTTCCCAAATGAAAGCACAAAAGTGCTCGCTCAAACACCATGGGCGGGTAGCCGGCAAGGGAAACAAGTGCAGCAAACCTGGGGCGTTTTTGAAGATGTATTTTGCCCGAGCGATTATACATTTCATTTTTTAGAGAATGTTTTAGATGAAGTGATGGCACTTTTTCCATCAAAGTATATTCATATCGGTGGTGATGAATGCCCGAAAGAATCCTGGAAAAGATCACCCTTTTGTCAAAAATTAATTGCGGAAAAAGGGCTTAAAGATGAGCATGGATTACAGAGCTACTTTATTGAAAAAATGGAAAAATATATTAATAGCAAAGGAAGAAGAATAATAGGATGGGATGAAATACTGGAAGGCGGCCTTGCTCCAAATGCGACAGTAATGAGTTGGCGTGGTGAAGAAGGTGG
>JBDTXP010000267.1:0-2952 GCA_040006135.1 Ginsengibacter sp.
GATTAATCCAAAAAGCCTTTCTTAAATCGTCATTTGAAAGAGTAGTTGCTAGACTCTCGAAGTTTATTTTTGCCAATTCATTTATTTGCTCACTTACATCATTACCGGTTTTGGCAGCATAAATAAATTGTTGAGAAAGTTCATTGTATTTATTCACTCTTATCTGAGTTTCTTTTTCTACAAATGTAGTGGTATCTTTTTCCGGCATTGATGCTACATTATTGTTCGCATTGTTTTTTAGTTTTAACCAAACTGAAATTTGATCGGTGTTAATGTTTGATGCTTCGGTAATTGCCAATATATTATTTGCTGAATTTATTACGACAGTGTAAGGGTAGGATGGAGGCTTAAAAAGATCAGAAATCTTATTGTCCTCATCAACCAATAATGGAAAATTCCGTGCTTTGTGATCTCCCACAAATTTTTGTAAAACATCTTCATTTTCGACAGATACAAGAATGATACGGACGTTATTTGGAAATTGTTTTTGAAGGCTGTCCATATGTGGAAGTGCCCGCAGACAAGGAATACACCATGTGCCAAAAAAATCAATGATCGTGATTTCTTTTTTTAAAGAATTAAAATCAGCTTTCTTCGAGTCAAAATTAAGAATTGATTCTGCCTTAAAGTTTGAGATTGTATTGTCAACTTTATATCCATTTTGAGCCTGCGCGGGAAAAATAGTTCCAAAAAATATAAAAATTAAGAAAACTCTCATAGGGAATGATGTATGAACTGAATCATTTAAAAGTACGTGTAAATGAACAAAATGGATTTATCCAAATGTATATTGCATCATGGAAAATATGTTGGAAAAAATAGGTGAGGCAGTTTCATTTATTAAAAGTAAGAACGGGTCACCCCTGGATTTTGGAATTATATTAGGCACAGGTTTGGGTTCTTTTATTGAACACTTGCAAATCGAGGAAAGTATTCCCTATGAAGATATTCCGCATTTCCCAAAGGCCACGGTGGAATTTCACAAAGGCCGTTTAATCTTAGGAACTATTAAAAATAAGCGGGTTGTGGTAATGCAGGGCCGCTTTCATTATTATGAAGGATATTCCATGCAGCAGGTCACTTTTCCTGTTCGCGTTATGAAAGAATTGGGTATTAAATATCTTTTGCTAAGTAATGCTTCGGGCGGAATTAATAACGATTTGCATAAAGGCGATCTTGTACTTATAGAAGACCACATCAACATGATGCCGGAAAATCCTTTGCGCGGATTGAATGATCGCGCTTTCGGAAATAGGTTTGTTGATCTGAGTTGTCCTTATGATCAATTGCTCGGCAGAAAAATTCAAGATGTAGCAAAAAAAGAAAATATAGTTTTAAAGGAAGGCGTGTACGCCGCCGTTCAGGGACCTAATCTTGAAACACGTTCTGAATATCGTTATTTGCGTATGTCCGGTGCTGATATGGTGGGCATGAGTACCGTGCCCGAAGTTATTGTAGCCAATCATATTGGACTGCCTTGTGCTGCTATAAGTGTCATAACGGATGAGTGCGATCCTGATGATCTCAAGCCGGTTAATATTGCTGAAATAATTAAAGTAGCAGGGGAGGCGGATAAGGTTTTGAGTACGTTGTTGGCGGGAGTGATAGGAGGTTGAAAGAAGTTGAAAGAGGTGGAAGAGGTTCAAAAGGTTTAAAAGCTTATTATTATAAATAAATAGTCTGATAGTATGTACTTTGGGAAAGGATAATTTAAGCAGTACGCAAATTTTACTTCAACATAATACAACCGAACATGGCTACCAAAAACCAGGTGCTTGATATGACGCCGCTTGGTATGAAGTTTACTGTATTGCAGTCTGGCTCTGATACAAATGGAAAATCATTAGAATTAAACTGGGAATTACTACCCGGGTGCAACATGAAAGATCCTTTAATTCATACGCACCCGCACGCTATTGAAACTTATGAAGTGTTAGAAGGTGAAATGGAATTTTTTGTAAAAGACAAATGGTTTCTTAAAAAGAAAGGGGATAAACTTACCGTTCCCATAGGTGTGACGCACGCATTTAGAAACCCGACTGAAAATATTGTTACCGTATACAACACTCACGAGCCTGCACTTAGGATGGAAAACTACTTTGAAGACGTTTGTAAAGTGCTGGATAAACTTACAGACAACAGGACAAAGGATTTTAGTCTCAACATCAAGGGCAAGTTATATATGAGCGTACTTATGAATAATTATAGAAACGAGATAATCTCCAAAAGGCCGCCTGATATCGCCATCAAATTTCTTGGATTTATCAGCAGGCTTATTGGAATAAAGTACTGATTATTTAATTAATTAAATAATTATAATACCAGTAAGGCATGTATACATAATCAAGCCATACAATGTTTCTATCTTAGAAATAAAAATTTGGCAAAATATGACTCACAGATTACATAATTCTTGAAGGAATAATTCTAGATTCAACAAAAATAATTTTATGGGCTCACAATTAATTCAAAGTAAACTCTGGGGACAACGTCCTAATGATTGGTCAACTGTGCAGGAACCAACCGGAAATTCAGGTTATGAATATGCACTTAATTTCCTTAAACCTAAGCCATCTGATAAAATTCTGGATATCGGCTGCGGCTCCGGTGTATTTGCAAATCTCGCTGCAAAGTCGGGAGCCGATGTAACCGGTTTTGATGCCACTGCGCAATTAATAGAAGAAGCGAAATTGCGCAATCCTTCCATAAAATTTTTGACAGGGGAGATGGAAGAACTTCCATTTGGTGACAGTTCATTTGATATTGTTACCGGTTTTAATTCTTTTCAATATGCATCTGATGTTAAAAATGCATTATCTGAAGCAAAGCGGGTTTTGAAAGACAAAGGGAAATTAGTGGTTATGATTTGGGGTGATAAAGAGGATTGCGAAGCACTGACTTATTTGAAAGCGGTGGGAAGTTTGTTGCCTCCTCCACCTCCCGGTGCCCCCG
>JBDTXP010000268.1:0-2947 GCA_040006135.1 Ginsengibacter sp.
AGCATCTTATCAGAATTATCTAATGATGTTATCGATTATTCCGGACTGGAAAAATTCAGAGAGAATGGCTGGCAAAAACAATTGCATCTTTTTGAAGTTCCCTTTTATTATATTGAATATGGTATTGCACAATTAGGAGCACTCGACCTTTATAAGCAATACAAAGAAGACCCGAAGAAAGCTATTAAAAATTATATCAGTGCACTTAGCCTGGGCAGTACAAAAACACTACCGGAACTATACAAAGCTGCAGGATTGCGATTTGATTTTTCCGCAGATTATGTAAAATCATTAATGGATTTTTTATCAGGCGAATTACAAAAACTGAAAAAATAGTTTAAGCTATTCCCCGCTTTCGTTGGCGTCTCGCCAATGATTGTAATGTTGTGACTGATTTATACGTTCAAATTAACGTTTGCATTTAATAAGTTCTCCATTTGTTCAATTGCCTTTAATGAAGGTTTTGTATGAAATATTCCTTCTGTTTTACCTTCACGCATACCTCGTAAAAAAAGATAAAATACACCACCAAAATCTTTTTGATAATCAAATGAGTTAAGCCGGCTTTCCAGGTATTTTTTTGCAGCCAATGAATAAATTAGATATTGCAGATGATAATTATGATCATTCATGCCTAAACTCAAAGCCTCGCCATTATAATCTTCCAGCCTATCACCCAGGAAAGTTGATTTCCAGTCAAGGACAAAATATTGACCCTTATACTCAAAGAACATATCAATTTTACCATTCATCACTCCTTCCATTTCACTAAATTTCTTCACATTTACAGTTACATCTTCATCAGCCAGATCTGAAAGTAACTGAGGATCAAATTCATTTACCGGGAAATCGAACTCAAGTTCATGAATGCGTTTATCAAAATTAATTTCCGATAAATTAAATTTGAAATCTTTAGTTACAATTTCCGCGTTGAGCACATTTTGAATTAAAGCGAGTAAGTTCAGTTCATATTTTTCTTTTCGGGCAGGAGCAAATCTTTGTATCGCTCTTTCAACAACATTCCCCCATTTTTCATCAGAAGAAAAATTAATATTTTCAAAAATAAAATGCAATAGATTTCCAGTAATGTTCCCCTTTGCTAATTCACTAAAAATAAAACGGTCGTAAATATTTTTCAAAATACCCGTCACTGGCCGGGAACGATTTTCCAATTCTGCTGCAAGCATCGTATAGCTCATACTCTTCCAATTACTATGCTCCAGCAAAAAATCTTTTACAATTAAAGGTTTTCTTTTATACTCATCACTTTTAAACTGATAAGTAACTCCGGCTGCTATTTCTACAGGTATTTTTTTCTCTATTAAATTTCCTTCAGAGTAATTCAAAGCTTCTGTGAAAAAAGAAAGCGTAGTGTTTTTTTGTTTTGAATTTGTGTTTCTATAAATGAAAGCCTTATACACTGCCCTGGTAAGGGTTACATAAAGAAGACGGCGATTCTCCTGCTCCATTTGCTTTTTGACAATTTCCATTTCCTCAGTAGTAAATTGGTTTTTCAATCCAGAAATATATTCTGAAGTTTCTTCATTACGATAGCTTGCGTCATCGTGATAGATTACAGTTGACATATCCAGGGAGGGCGCAATAACGATATTATATTGTAAACCTTTGCTGCTGTGAATGGTTACTATTTTTACAGCTTCTTCATCATTTTCAATTCTTTGCTCCAGTTCATCACCTTCAGCATCTTCTTGTTCTATCGCACGTTTCAACCAATCAATCAATTCTGCGGGTCCAAGGTTTTGAGCATGCTGAGCTCTGAATAAAAGTTCTGTGAGCTGATATAAATTAGTAATGATGCGTTCACCATTTTCTGTATTCCTTTCGAGTAAATGTTTCTGTACACCAAAATCGTTAATGAATTTTTTTATTGCTGTGTAAATTCCATTCTCCTCCCACATCTCTTTATATATATTAAAAAGAAGTGTATTTTTTTCAATATCAGACCGTATGATCTGGCTGGCATTGTAACCAGTAAAAGAAGTAAGTAACGCCCGGTTAATATTTGATCTTGAATTTTCTAAAAATGCTTCCAACAAATAATATAATTCACGTGCTTCATTTGACGAAAGCACTTTTGCATCGCTCATTGTAACAGATGGGATGTGATATTTCGCTAATGCATTTTGCAAACTGTAACCTTCCTTTTTCCCTCTTGTGAGGATACCAATATCAGAAGGCTGAACTCTTCTGGAAATTCCATCTTTAATAATTGCATACTTATCGTCTGTAAACAGCGTGAGAACCAATTTGGCAACATCATTTTCAATGTTTGTTTTATTGCTAAAATTAGAATCAATGGATATGGGAATACATTCTGTATTATCATAAACTAATCGGCCTACTTTATTTTTTGGTGGCGAGCTTACAGGCAAATATTTAATCCCTTCTTCCTGATCTTCAAAATAAAATGTGTCAAAACCATCTTCAGGCAAAAAGAATTTATTCATGGCTTGAATAAACTGCTCTGATGAACGATAATTAATATTCATTTCATAAATATTATCTACCTGGCTATAAGCTTTGAAATAAGTGAATATGTCTGCCTTTCGAAAAGAGTAAATTGATTGTTTGGGATCGCCGATATAAAATAAAATAGGATTTTGATCTCCCTTTTTAGTAGGTTTTCCAAAAGCCTCATGAAAGATCTCGTATTGAAAACGATCTGTATCCTGGAATTCATCTACAAACACAGCTTTGTACTTTCTCTGTAAAGCAGCGACCAGCGAAGGATTGGGATTGTGTGTTAATGCACGATGCAAATTCTCAATAAGATCATCATAAGAAAGTTGACCCGTTATGAGTTTGCGCTGGTTAAGCCCCTCACCAATTTCATTTATTGCTAAACAAAAAATTTTATTAAGGCACTTCTTTAAGATTTTTTTTGATTCTTCTTCTATTTTATCGCATTCATCACAATGATCTAAAA
>JBDTXP010000269.1:0-2945 GCA_040006135.1 Ginsengibacter sp.
AAGCATCGTTAATCATTTTGCAAAAATATCGATTAATGATGAATGTTAAAAAATGGCGTAATCGTGGGCAATTTGAAACCTTTTCTACCGTTTTACTATCTTTGAAACAGAAATAATAATATATAAAGATGAAAAAAATTTTTCTTGCATTTTCCTGTTTTTGCTTTGTAGGAATGCTAAGTGCTCAAACTAATACACGAATTAAAAAACAGAGCAAAACGGTTAAAACTGAAAAAGTAGCTTCTCCTACAGCTGTTTTGGTCAATCAGCCTGCTATTCCCCTAGAAAGTCTGAGCATGAAAGAAGCAGAATTTGATTTTGGTAAAATTCCCCAGGGAAAACCAGTCACTCACATATTTTATTTCACTAATAACAGCGCTGCCCCTTTTGCATTAGATAATGTTCAGGCAAGTTGTGGCTGCACTACGCCTGTTTGGAATAAGGATACAATAAAACCGGGCGAGACTGCTAAAATAACTGTAGGTTATAATGCAGCAAATGAAGGACCTTTTGCAAAGCCTGTAACCATTACATACAATGGCAATACCACTAAACAAATTATAATAAAGGGTGAAGTATGGAAAACTCCGGTTACTTCAGCTCCGGAAAATACTTCAGTAAATTCATTAAAAAAAGAACAATAAAAAATAACCTATGAAAAAATTATTATTTGCAGCTTTGGTTTTTTGTTCTATCAATGTTTTCGCGCAGAAAAAAGCGGATGATGTGGCAAAGTTTAATATAGAATCTTTTGACTTCGGTAAAGTAGAGCAAAACAAACCTGCTACGGCCACCTTTGTTGTGAAAAATATTGGCACTGAGCCTCTTATTATTGACCAGGCAGCACCAAGTTGTGGATGCACTGTTTCAGATTACACTAAGTCGCCTATCGCTCCGGGAAAAACAGGAACCATAAAAGCAACTTTTAATGCTGCTTCAATGGGTCCGATTGATAAAACAGTCACCGTGAAACTTGCAGGAATAGATGATGTGAAATTTTTAAAACTGAAAGGGGAAGTAGTTGCACCTACTGCCACTGTTGCAAAGAAAAAATAAATTTCTTTTAATAGGAAATATAAAAAAACCTTCTGAATTAGAAGGTTTTTTTTGTGATTATATTCCTTGCAAGGTACCAGTGAAAATATTTTCAGATTTTTATCTTCTTATTTTACTTAATTTATTGGACTGCGTTGTTCATTTAATTTGAAAAAGAATTGGCACAAAAAGTTAATTGCCTAATTCAAAAAACTGATTACCACTCCACAAAATTTAGCAATTAAAAAAGGCTCCTATTTTATAACTCCTATCACCGGCAATTTACTTTGCTTTATTAACTCATTTAACCTGGGCACATCTACATTTAAAACTGTTTTCAACCGATCAAGTTCCAGATCTGCTTTATCTGCAAGATATTTATAGGCTTCCTTCACCTGTGCTGTTGGTGCATAATTTCCGGAAGCTGCATAATCATACAAACCGGAAATTTGATCATTTAGCCTAATCGGATAATTCAATAAATCCTGACCACTTTTGGCTTTGGTTTGATAAAGTGCCTCTTCAATTCTTGTTATGCGATGATTGATAGAATCAGAAAGTGTTTTTATTTCCTTTACAGAATCACTTCCTGGCCGCTGCATAAAATCTTTAATCTGCCCACGGATATCCCTAATGTTTTTAATGCCTTTTTGTATCTCGGAAAATTTATCACGCACTATAATTAAATAATCAAACTGATCCTCATATTCCTGTTGCGTTTCTTTAAAATTTGGATTGGCTTTTATTCCTGCTTCTGCTGTTGCGCTATCCATTTTATCTATCACAATTTTGACGTAATATTTCCCTGGAATTGCTTTAGGAGCACCAATATTACCATTCCATAAGATCATACCATCTACTTTTTTCGCAGGTTCATAATTCATGTCCCATACAAAGTGATTCATTCCCTTATTCACTTCTATTTTACCGGTATCGCCATTTGGTTTTGTACTAAAAGAGCGAATTATTCTATGATCTTTATCAAGAATAAAAATCTTTGCAAGACCACTGTCGGCGAAATTTTTTACAAAATAGTTGACTACAATTCCATTTGGCGGATTGATTCCTGCATTTTTTGCTTTTTGGTTTTGTCGTCCACCCATACGCCAGGCATCTTCTATGGGAAAAACATATAAATCCTGGTCATCAATTTTTTTATCCATGTTTTGCACAACGGAAAGGTCATCCAAAACATAAAAAGCTCTACCCTGGGTAGCAACAACAAGATCATTATTTTTGATAGTGAGGTCGGTAATTGGGACGATGGGTAAATTTAACTGAAAAGGTTTCCAATGCTCACCATAATCATAGCTTAAATACATGCCATATTCGGTTCCACAATATAATAGTCCGGGCCTTTTCTTATCGGCACGAACGACACGTGCAAAATGCGTTTTATCTATACCGTTAGTAATGAGTTTCCATGATTTGCCATAGTCTTTGGTCATGAAAATATAAGGAGTGTAATTATCCTCTTTATATTTCATTCCTACAAAGTAGGCGACACCTTTCTGAAAAGGATCTGACTCTACGCTGTTCCATACCATCCATTTTCCTGCAGCTGTAGGAGTTACATTTTCCCAATGCGCGCCACCATCCCTGCTTACATTTATCAGTCCGTCATCGCTGCCGGTCCATAACAAATCTTTTTCCAAAGGTGACTCGCCTGCGGTAAAGATGGTACAATAAACTTCTGCCCCTGAATTATCCTTCGTTATTAATCCGCCACTTGATTTTTGTCTTGCCTTATCATTAGTCGTAAGATCGCCGCTGAGCGCTGTCCAGGATGCTCCTTCATTTTCTGTGGAGAATAAAACATTTCCGGCGGCGTATAATTTTTTAGGATTGTTGGGAGAAAAGAAAATGGGGAAGTTCCATTGAAAACGATATTTACTAATATCAGCACCATT
>JBDTXP010000270.1:0-2873 GCA_040006135.1 Ginsengibacter sp.
TAATTGAAATGGGTGCGCGAATTGTTTTGTGCGATCCGCACCGTGTAGTAGTTGTAGGCCTTGAAAGAAAATTTCCATTGAGAGGAATTACTATGACGAGCCCGGATATAAGAGCAGGGGTGGCACTACTGATTGCAGCATTGAGTGCCCGCGGTGAAAGTCTCATCCAAAATATTGATCAGATAGACAGAGGTTATGAACGAATTGAAGAAAGATTGAAAATGCTTGGTGCACAAATAGAAAGAATTTGAATAAATAAATTATAATAACTGCATAAGAGGATGGAAAAACATTACAATAAAATAATTCTTGTAACGGCTCCGTCAGGATCGGGAAAAACTTCAATCGTACACAAAATGATGAAAACTTTTCCTAAGCTGACCTTCTCTGTTTCAGCAACAACAAGACCCCCCAGGGCTATTGAGCAGGAGGGGAAAGATTATTATTTTATCAGCACTGAAGTGTTTAAAGAAAAGATCCATCGTAAAGAATTTCTTGAATGGGAGATGGTTTATGAAGGAAAATATTATGGTACACTCAAAACAGAGATGAGCAGAATTTGGGCAATGGGAAATGTGCCTGTTTTGGATATTGATGTGCAGGGTGCTATCCATGTTCAGCAGCAATATCCTGTAAATACGCTGGCAGTATTTATCCAGGCACCTTCAATTGAAGAGTTAAAAAGAAGGTTGCAAAGTCGCGGTTCAGAAACTGATGAATCCCTGCAGGCAAGGCTTAATAAATCTTCTTATGAAATGACTTTTAAAAATCATTTTGAGCATATTGTTGTCAATAAAGATTTTGATATTGCGTGCGAAGAAACAGCGAAAATCATAAAGGATTTTTTAGAAAAGTAGCTTTGAAATCTATTCAATAAATTTGAAGTATGGATTATATCCCTTTTGTTGTTATTGGTGTGTTGGTATTATTGATCGGGTTCTTTTCCGGAATGGAAATGGCGTTCATTTCTGCGAGCAGAATGGCAATTGAATTAAAAAAGAAACAAGGAAAATATAGTGGCAGAATTTGGTCTTCGTTTCTGGAATCTCCATCACGTTTTATGAGTGCTTCCATTACACTCATTACTTTCTTATTGGTAATTTATGGCGTATACTGGACAACAGCATTAAATAGTATCTGGAAATATTGGCACATCGAAAACCCTTACCTGCATTTAGCTGTCACTACGTTTATCGCAGCTTCATTTGTGATTTTTATTTTATTTATTATGCGGGCAGTTTTTCGCAGAAAAAATAATTCAATCCTTGGTAGTGGCTTCCTGACCTTTATAGCGGTTGCATTTTATTCCTTGTTTGAAAGCATTTCTCAGTTTTTTAGGGGAATAGGAGAATGGATGCTAAAATATATTTTCAATGTAAAAATTTCCGGAAAAAAAGAAGTTTTTTCGAAACTGGATCTTGAGAAATATGTGCAGCAACTTCAGATGAATGTTTCTGAAGATAGCTCACAGTTAAACAACGAAATTTTTGAAAATGTACTTTCCCTATCAGAAACTAAAATACGAGAGTGCCTTATTCCCCGAAAAGAAATTATTGCTATTGAAATAAATACTTCTGTGAATGAAGTGATCAATCGTTTTGAACAAACAAAACTGAGTAAGTTGGTAGTATTTGAAAATAATATCGATAATATTAAAGGCTATATTCATCATCTTGACATGTTCAAAAGACCGAATGTAATCAGCGATGTATTGATCGCTATTCCATTGGTGCCTGATAGCATGAATGCGACTGATCTTATCAAAAAATTTAGTAGAGAGAAAAAAAGTGTTGCATGGGTGGTTGATGAATTTGGTGGAACTGCCGGCATTATTACAATTGAGGATTTGCTTGAAGAAATTTTTGGCTCCATAAATGATGAGTTTGATGTAAAGGATGAGCTGGGTGATAAACAAATAAGCACAAACGAATTTGTTTTCAGTGGAAGGCTGGAGATAGATTATCTCGAAGAAAAATATCACCTTGTTTTCAGAAAATCCGGGGACATTGAAACGTTGTCAGGCTATATTATTAATTTACACCAATCTATTCCCCAACAAAAGGATCGCATCATTATTGATGATTACCAGTTTGATATTTTAACTGTAAGTGAGACCCGCATAGAAGTGGTGAAATTAAAAATCCTGCGATAGAAATTTTGAAGTATGTTTTTTAAGCCCGTTAAAAAGTTTGTTAACACAGTGGATTATTTTGAATCCGATGATGATTTTAATTCTCTTTATCCACGTCCAGTCAGGCAAGTAGCATTAAAACATTGGACCCCATTGGATGTGGCTAAAAAAGCAGCTTCATTTTTAACAACATCACCAGCTGAAAAAATTTTAGATATTGGTAGTGGCGCCGGAAAATTTTGCCTCGCAGCAGCTCATTATTTTCCTCAATATTCATTTTGTGGATTAGAGCAAAGAGCGGACCTGGTGCAGCTTTGTAATGAACTTAAAACAAAGCTATCCTTATCAAATGTTTCTTTTCTGCATGAAAATATCAAACAAGCTAATTGGTCGCCTTATCGCCATTTTTATTTTTACAACTCCTTTTATGAAAATATTACAGGAGCGCAAAAGATTGATGATTCTATATCATATTCAGAAGAATTGTATGAGGATTATAACAAATTTCTGCTAAGTAAACTCATGGAAAAACCTTCGGGAACAAGGATCGTGACCTACCACAGTTTTGGCTTACAAATGCCTCCTGATTATTTATTGGTAAATGCTGAGCTTGATGATTATTTAAAATATTGGATAAAAGAATAACAACATCTGCCTCTGCACGGATAATCCTTTTGGAAGGAGCTTTACGACATGGAAGGAATACCTAATCACATCAATCTTGTTTAAAATTATCTAATTA
>JBDTXP010000271.1:0-2872 GCA_040006135.1 Ginsengibacter sp.
AAAGGAGATAAGCTTTATGACCTTTATAGTGAACAACTGAATAATGCAAAACAGGAATATGTTACCGCTTTAGAACAACAGAATACTGTTGGGAATTCACTGATTAACTATGGCTCATTAGTTGAAAGCGCCAAAACCAAATTGCTTTTGTGGGGAATGACTGATGCGCAGCTTAAACAACTTACGAATAGCAAACAGATTTCAACGCATACTTCCTTTTACAGTACGGAGTCAGGATACATCACTGCGCTAAATACAAAGGAAGGAGATTATGTAATGGAAGGAGGCACGGTGGTGCAGCTTGCCAATCTTTCAACGCTTTGGGCCGAAGCGCAGGTTTACACTTCACAAATGTCTTCTGTCAATAAAAATGAAAATGTAACTGTGCAAGTTCCGGACCTGAACAAAACCATTAATGGAACCATTGATTTTGTAAACCCTGAAATAAATCCTGATACAAGAATCAACCTGGTACGTGTTACTATTCCCAATGAAAACAACGAGTTGCATCCTGGCATGCCAGTCTATATTACTATTAATAGCAAACAACGAAATGCTATCATGCTTCCTTCCGGTGCTGTATTGAGGGATAGCAAAGGAGCAACTGTCTGGATACAGACTGAACCCGGCGTTTATGAAATAAGAATGGTAAAAACAGGCATGGCAGAAAATAACGCCATTGAAATATTATCAGGAATTGATGCAGGTGATGTAGTAGTTACAAGCGGAGCCTATTTGCTGAATAGTGAATACGTTTTTAAGCATGGCACAGTTCCGATGGCAGGAATGAAAATGTAGAAAGTATATTAAAGGAATGATAATGAAACTTTTAATAAGGAAAGATTTAATAAAAAATAAAATTCTGATTTTGGTTATTATTTTTATACTTACAAAAACATTTAATAATAAAGGAAAAGGAGGAAAGGTTTTTCATTTTGTTTTATGAAATTCAATTTTTGTATTCGATCATCATTCTATTGCACTTCATTTTTATATTAACTTTTAATCCTTGAAATTTGCAGCATGGAATTTAATCGTAATCACATTTCAAATGAGGACTTAATTGATCTATATAAAAAATTATTACTGCCTCGACTTATTGAAGAGAAAATGCTTGTACTCCTCAGGCAGGGTAAAGTTTCTAAATGGTTTAGCGGTATCGGGCAAGAGGCCATTTCAGTAGGCGCGACATATGCATTGAAAAACGATGAATGGATCATGCCACTTCACAGAAACCTTGGAGTTTTTACTACTCGTGACATGCCACTTCGGGATTTGATAAACCAATGGCAGGGAGATTTGAAAGGCTATTCAAAAGGTCGTGAGCGAAGTTTTCATTTCGGCAATAGTTCACATTTTATTTGTGGTATGATCTCTCATCTTGGTCCGCAATTATCTGTTGCAGATGGTGCAGCATTAGCTTATAAATTAAAGAACCAACAAAAGGTGGCACTTGCTTTTACAGGTGAAGGTGGCACTAGTGAAGGTGAATTTCATGAAGCGCTCAATGTAGCTGCTGTATGGGATCTCCCTGTAATTTTTATTATTGAAAATAATGGCTATGGATTGAGCACCCCCGTGATTGAACAATACCGATGTAAAAATCTTGTTGATAAAGCTGTGGGCTATGGAATGGAAGGAATACAGATTGACGGCAATAATATTCTAACAGTGTACGATACACTAAAAGGTGTTCGGGAATATTGTATACAAAACCAAAAACCCTATTTGGTAGAATGTATGACTTTCAGAATGCGCGGTCATGAAGAAGCAAGTGGTGTAAAGTATGTGCCAAAGGAACTATTTGAAGAATGGATAGAAAAGGATCCCATCAAAAATTATGAGCGCTTCCTGGTAGAGGATGGCGTTTTGAGCACCTTTGAACTATCAAAAGTTCACGAAGAAATAAAAAAATACATTGAAAATGAGATTGAACAAAGTGTGTTAGGTAGAAAATCAGAACCAGCATCCATTATTAAAAATACAGATCTTACTGTCCGGGAATTAAATGATGTGTACGCAACTAAGGAAAATATTATTCATGAGCAAGCAGAAATGCCAACACAAAATATCCGGTTCATAGACGCAATTAAAGAAGCATTGTTCCAATCTATGAAGCAGCATAAAAACCTCGTTTTAATGGGTCAGGACATAGCACAATATGGTGGGGCATTTAAGATCACTGAAGGAATGTTACAAGAATTTGGAAAGGAAAGAGTAAGAAATACTCCCATATGTGAAAGTGTTATTGTGGGCGCTGCTCTTGGCCTTAGCCTCGAAGGTTTCAAAAGTGTTGTGGAAATGCAATTTGCTGATTTTGTAACCGTGGCATTTAATCAAATAGTAAATAACCTTGCAAAAATAAATTATCGTTGGGGTCAGTCTGCCGATGTAGTAGTAAGGATGCCAACAGGCGCCGGTGTAGGAGCAGGCCCTTTTCACAGTCAGAGTAATGAAGCATGGTTTGTTCATACTCCGGGATTAAAAATTGTATATCCATCTTCACCACGTGATGCAAAAGGTTTATTAATTGCAGCAATCAACGATCCGAACCCAGTGTTATTCTTCGAACATAAATTATTATATAGAAGCGTAAGCGGTGACGTGCCGGAAGGATATTATGAAACAGAGATTGGAAAAGCCAATCTTATCACCAAAGGAAATGACATTAGTATTATAACCTACGGCATGGGAGTTATTTGGGCTATGGAATATGCAAAAGCTAATCCACACCTTTCCTTGGACATATTGGATCTACGCACATTAGCTCCAATGGATTTTCCTGCGATACGATCCAGCATTAGCCGCACTGGAAAAGTATTGTTACTTCACGAGGACACCCTTACCGGTGGAATAGGAGGAGAGCTAGCCG
>JBDTXP010000272.1:0-2858 GCA_040006135.1 Ginsengibacter sp.
TAATATTTAAATAGCTATAGCTAAATTCTAATTTCTGGGCATGGGTATTCTGGAAAAAAATAAGTAAACCAACCACCAGGAGTAAAATTCCATAGTAGCATGATCGGGTAGTTTTGATTTCATGATCTGGCAACCCGTCCTTACTTTTTAAGTCATTAAAAATGTAGAATTTCATCAAATCTTTGGGTTTGATCAAATCTAATAACGTATGACCCGGACTTTTATTTGAAAGACGATATCCTCAACGCTTTTAAAATAAAGTATTCACTAAGTCGTTTATACCCAAATTAAATAGTATAAACTTTGCAAAAACCACTAACCCTGATTTTGCTTACAATGCTTTTTAGCCTGAAGGCTTTCTCTCAAAATGAACCATTTAATGTAAGAGTCGTTAATCCGGGGTACCAGCTTAATTCAGCATGGGAACTCACCTGGGGACCTGATGATTCTCTTTGGGTGACTGAAAATTCCGCATATAAAGTAAGCAGGATCGATCCTGTCACCGGTGGCAAAACACAACTAATAGATGTCTCATCAAAAAAGGATTTCACCAGTGCCAGTGTTACCAAATGGCCACAGGGTGGTTTGATGGGCATGGCTTTACATCCTACATTGTATTCTGAATGGCCCAATGCTTCTAAACCGTATGTTTACCTGGCTTATGTTTTTCATTATATTGGCTGTGACTTATCAGGTAACGGGCCGTGTAGATTTAAAACCAAAATAGTCCGATACGACTATAACCGAACTACTCATTCACTGTCTAACGAACAAATTATTATTGATACTTTAAACGGTAGTAACGATCATAATTCGGGAAGATTAACTATAGGAAACATCAGCGGTAAACCTTACTTATTCTACACAATTGGTGATATGGGCGCAGGCCAATTTAATAATGTCAATAGAACTAATAATGCACAGACACGTGATACATTAGAAGGTAAAATTTTGCGCTTTAATCTTGAGACAGTAGGTGGAAGTTGGATTCCTGCAGACAACCCTTACAAAGATGCCAAGAGCAAAACGACTGCCGTATGGAGTTGGGGTCACCGCAATGCACAGGGTATTGTTTTTGGTAGCAACGGTAAGTTATATCAAAGTGAACAGCAAGACATGAGTGACGATGAAGTTAATGTAATTGATAGTAGCAGGAATTATGGTTGGCCTAAAGTATCCGGATATTGCGATGGAAATTATGATGGTTTAAAACTAGCTAATAAAACAGTTGTTAGCGAAGCGACAAACTGTACTTCATTAAATGTAAAAGAACCTATTTATACTTTATTTACAGTTGCCAACCCTAGTCCGGGGGCGCTTGGAAGTAACTATTTGCAATGGCCTACTGTCGCGTGCTCCAGCATAGATGTGTATGAAAAAAATGTGATTCCGGGATGGAATCGTTCCTTGCTTATTACCTCCTTAAAGGCAGGAAGGGTTTATAGATTAAAATTAGATTCCGCGGGTACTTCTGTTGTGGACACTTCAACTATTCCGGCTATGCGTGGCATAGGCCGCTATCGCGATCTTTGTATTGCGCCTGATGGCCTTAGAATTTATGTTGCATGCGATATCAGTGGACAAACGAGCGGCCCTACCGGCGGTTACAATGGTGGAGGAACAGCACCCGCAAATGCCGGTCGCATTCTTGAATTTTCTTATACAGGTTCCGTACTTGCATTAGATACGAATCATTATGTAAATAACAGACCCGAAAATCTTGATATTGAAATTTATCCCAATCCTGCTACAAAAGTATTTTATGTAAGGGGAATAAAGAATACAGCTAAACCGTTGCATTATTTCGTTTATGATGTTGCGGGAAAATTATTGATCGAAGGAAAAAGCAATCAAAATGATTTTTCTGTGAATATTGAAAAATTGACGAAAGGAGTTTATGTATTTAAATTATTCAATGCATTTGATTTAAATCTTACTACTAAAAAGATTGTAGTGCAGTAAATTGATCATGCGAATAGGATCATTATAAGTGATTGCAGACGCGCCAGTTGGCAGTACCATGTTGTTCCACTGCGATTTGGTTCGTATGCCAACTTGCGATAACAATTGCATTCCTGATTTATTTCTTTGTTATGCAGTTTGCCACTTTGCGGCTTATTTCTTTAACGCCTCTGCGTGAAATAACCTTCGGTTAAACTTTCACATCACTTTTAAATTATCTTACTTACTTTTCATGGCATAAAAAGATTTGATTAATTTTTGGACCATGAAATTTATTTTAGACATTCGTTTGGTATTTTTATTACTGATTTTTTCAGCTGTTTCTGTTGATTCATGGGCACAGTATGAGGCCCCGCTATATACTTCCTATACTACTTCAAAAGCACGCGCTGCAATGGTTCAGCGTATAAATGCCAATACGATCAAAGGCAATCTTCATTTGCCTCTTAGTGATTCTACAGAAGAAAACTGGATGGACGCATTCGATGCAATGGAAGTATTTAAAGAAAGTAGTCCTTTTACTTTCCATAAAATAGCGCATGCTTTCGATAGTGTACAAAGCAGAAGTATTCCATTTCAAAAAAAATTATTGGAATTGGCCTATGCTAATTACCCGGGAAAGTTTTACTCGCCTGTTTCAGGACTTCTTAAACAAACAACTGACCCTAAAATTTTTGCATTTTGCGCAGAGTATCTTATTCAACATGGGCATCGGGATAGCATCCATATTGTAGATTCCCTGCTTCGCAAAAAATTTGGTGATAGCCTCGTTTATAATCCCGTTCTTTTTATGTTGATGAACAGGATTCATCCCTCCAAGCAACAATTAAGTTCACAACAGGTTTTTCAACAATTATTTTCAAAATATTTTCTTCCGGGCCAGGTTGTTATGTTTA
>JBDTXP010000273.1:0-2793 GCA_040006135.1 Ginsengibacter sp.
CCACCGAGGTCGAAAATGATATTTTTAATTTGAGGCATGTGCAAAGAAAAATAATATTGGGGTATGGAATAAATAAGATAATCAAATCCGGTAAATGTCATTTGTAAAGAAGAATTTGATTCTATAAGTTTTCTTTAATTCGTCCATCAAATTCAAAGGGTTCAGTTTTTAAAAGTTTTACTTTCTTGAAGTCCTTGTGTTCGGGATTTATTAAATAATTTGAATCACCACTAACAATTGCAGATGGGATTTTTAAAATACCACTTTTTGCTTCATGAATCCATTGGTCACCGAGTGATTGAGTATAGGGAAACTTATCGAATTTTTTCCAACCTTTTAGTAAATCGGTTTCCTTTATTTCCATTAAAACCATATCGTCCGGAACAAATATTTGCATGACCCTAAAATTATTCTGTAATCCCTTTGAATTGCGATGAACAACGTTTTCCAGGCAAGCCAACGCTCTTGACTGAGCAGTATAAATCATCTTTACATCCTTTGAGTTCCACCTGGCCGGATAGCCGGAAGCCAAAAGTTTCATTGAATGAATTGCAAGGGTAATTCTGTAAACTATCATATTTAAGCAAGATCACCGTATTCTATTCTGATCAGTTCATCATACACAAGTTGAATTCCGGTAACAGTATCCAACAAATCGCGTGGAACCACGTTTCCTAAACCAAAAGAAGGTGCTGCAATCCATTTGTTAAACTCACCAATATTACCAAATACAGACGCACCTTTATCGTATAAGGAAAATATTTTAAGTAGCTTTTCGCTAATGGTGGAATCAAGGTTTGTTTGGTTCTTTTTGTATGAAGTGAAAGTCTTAATGGTTTTATTCAGGACTTTTTCGATAACCGGAAAAGAAAATTCTGATAAGGAAATAAAGTCAAATACTGCTTGTGCACGAAGGCCTTTTTTAGAATCAGCAACGAGGGCAATATTATTGCTGAAAGACTTTTCGTACTTTAATAAAATGTTTCCTGGTTTCCTTCCTGATAAGCTGCTCATAGCTATTTTTTTATAAAAATAAGAAAAATTTCTATTTATTAAAGAAAAATTTCTTGCTTAGTTGTTGGTATAAACCTGCCAATTTTGATTTGCAAAATTATAGGCTATTTTGTCAAGCATTAATTTTCAAAAGCACAAGTGGGCGTTTGCGCTAATAAAAACTGCAAATAAGAATTAGAGTACCGAAAAGAAGTTTCATAATGGCGCCTAAATATATTTTATAATCTTTTCTACTATCTCTTTTGTATCTCCATCAAAATGATGCCCACCTGGTAATACAATAAGGGTATATTTTTTTAAGCGAATACGGTTTACTTCAAAATCATTGTCATCACTTCCGTTGATGATCACAATTTTTTGATTGGTGATTTTATTGATTTCCTCTACCACATCCATACTTCTTTTTTTATTGCTGCCAAACATATCCATCCAATGAATTTCAAAATCTGTACTCCCTGATGAAGCCATTATAAAGGATGCTTCTACAACATCCAGGATATTTTTGGGTAACCTGTTGAGTACAAAAGGCATTACATCGGCACCAAAGGAATATCCAATGAACACAATCTTTCTATTTGCTCTCCCGTTTAATTTTTTGGAAAGAAACCCTGCAATATCCAATGCAGTTTGTTCCGGTGTTTTTTTATCATTGAAATAGGTTTTAGCATCTAATGCTATCACATCAAAGCCTTTTTTATTAAGGGATTGGCAAAGGCCAACAGAAAATTTATTAAAGCCTCCATCACCGGAAATATAGAATAAAAGTGGTTTGTCGTGAGACGATGCACTCCATTCTTTTATCGGCAAACTACCTGCATTACAAAAAGAAATATTAGCAATAGTGCTGAAAAATAAAAGTAGTAGTGAAAAAGGCTTCATGATTTAAGGTTTAAGGTGTCATTACTTTATTCAGTGCTGCGGGTAGTTGTAATAGATCATAATCATTTTCATACACAAGAAATTTATTTTCCCAGATGGTCGCGTACTTCTCTTTAAAATCACGAAGCCCACGGAAATGCCTGAATCTTTTTAACTTCTCACCTGCGAATTTTATTATTTGTTCAGAAGGGCTTTGCGGGACTGTAATTCCAGTCATAGGGACAAGACCAAGATTGATATAGTTGCATTGCCTCTCTTTGGCATAATCGATCAATTTTATAATTAATCCATCCATACAGCCTCCGGGAGCATCTCTCTTTTTTCTTATAAGATCATAAGTACATTCCTCTAGTGAGTAATCAGGAATAATATTTAAAAATGCAACAGCATCTCCGGAATGGTCATTAATAGTGATAACATCCTGGAGCATTATTTCTTTTTCATTAAACATTCCCTGGCTAAAAATCTGTTCGTCTTTTTCGTATGATTGCAACCATTCGTCAGAAACATTTTTTAATTCCTTCGCAAATTTCTCATCATGTGGTGCATTATGAATTTGGGCAATAAAACCTTTTTTTTCAAGGCTGTTCAATGCATTGCGCAATGATCGTTTATCTCTACCCTGGAGCGTAAATTTTTGTGCATCTAATATTGCTTCCTGGCCAATTATTAATTTTTGTTTTTTTAATTTGTCGAACCAGACAACACTGCTTTCATCCACACGGTAAAATGCAACACGTAAGCCCATTTTTTTACATTGACGGTAAAATTCTTCTATCACTTCCTGTTTATTTTCATCTGCGCATACAGGCTCCTCCAGCACAATCGCAAAGCCTCTGGCAATCCGATATGCTACAAATGCATCGTGTATTTCAGAAAAAAACAAAAGTTTGTCTCTTG
>JBDTXP010000274.1:0-2765 GCA_040006135.1 Ginsengibacter sp.
CCTTTTCAACCTTTTCACTATCTTCGCCGCTTCAAAAAAAGAAGATGAAAATACTAGTTTGTATAAGCAAAACCCCGGATACCACGGCAAAAATAGCCTTCACTGATAACAATACGAAATTTGCGGAAGCAGGTGTACAGTTTATTATAAACCCTTATGATGAATGGTATGCTTTAGTTAGAGCGATTCAGTTGAAAGAAGCAGATCCATCAACCTTGTTGCATTTAATAAATGTTGGTGGTCCGGATTCAGATCCAATAATTCGTAAAGCTCTAGCCCTCGGTGGTGATGAAGCTATACGCATAAATACCAGCAGCACTGATGACTTTTATATTGCTTCGCAAATTGCGGCTATCGCAAAAGAAAATCAATACGATCTGATTTTTACGGGTAAAGAAACTATTGATTATAATGGATCATCAATAGGTGGTATGGTTGCTGAACTTTTGGAAATGCCTTTTATTTCCCTGGCTACTAAATTTTCCCTTAGTCAAAATGTTGCTACTGTGAACCGTGAAATTGAAGGTGGTGAAGAAGTTGATGAAGTTACTTTGCCTGTAGTAGTGAGTTGTCAGAAAGGAATGGCAGAGCAAAGAATTCCTAATATGCGTGGGATAATGGCAGCTCGCACAAAACCGCTTAATGTAAAAGAACCTGTGGAAGCAACAGCACTTACAGAAATAGTTTCTTTTGAATTACCGCCTGCAAAATCTGGTGTAAAAATGATTCCGGCAGATCAGCCGGAAGAATTGGTAAGGTTGCTGCATGAGGAAGCAAAAGTGATTTGAAAAGTAAAGAAACCCACTTACTGAACGTGCAAATAAAACCGACATTCACTTTTGTAAATAAAATAATCTATAATTCATAACTCATAATTCATAATTTATAAAATGAGCGTATTAATATTTCTTGATCAGTCCGAAGGGCACATAAAAAAAAGTTCATTTGAGGCAGCTGCTTATGGTAGTGCTATAGCCGAAAAAATGAATACAAGCGCGGAGGGTATTGTGTTTGGCAAAATTAATGATGATCTTAAAACTTTAGGAAAATTTGGATTAAAAATAATCCACACTCTCCAGGATGAACGACTTAATAATTTTGACGATGATGTTTTCACACACTTAATCGCAGATGCGGCTAAAAATTTAAATTCCACCGTTATTATTTTCTCAAATAATTTTAATGGAAAAGCCATCGCACCGAGGCTTTCAGTAAGATTAAAAGCAGGACTAGTTACCGGTGCTACATCACTACCGGATCTATCAAATGGATTTGTTGTTAAGAAAAATGTATTTAGCGGTAAAGCATTTGCCAATGTATCTATTAAGTCAGATATCAAAGTAATATCGCTTAACGCGAATGCTTATAAACCAGAAGAAAAAGATGCAGATGCAGAGGTGGTACCAATTGCATTAGAAATCCCCACATCAAGAGTAAAAGTTGTAAAAGTAGATAAAGTTTCAGGCGAGATTCCCTTAGCAGAAGCAGAAATTGTAGTAAGTGGTGGCAGGGGATTAAAAGGTCCTGAAAATTGGGGTATAATCACAGATCTTGCAAAGGAGCTAGGAGCTGCAACAGCCTGTAGCCGTCCCGTAAGTGATAGTGACTGGAGGCCTCATCATGAGCATGTTGGCCAGACAGGATTGGCAATCGCACCCAACTTATATATAGCAATAGGCATTAGTGGTGCCATTCAGCATCTTGCTGGTGTAAACCGCAGTAAAACAATTGTAGTAATTAATAAAGATCCTGAAGCCCCATTCTTTAAAGCAGCTGATTATGGAATTGTTGGTGACGCTTTCGAAGTAGTTCCAAAAATAACAGAGGCTGTAAAAAAAATGAAATCATAGGTTTTTGTTGATGCCCGATAATCAAATATATTTGTGGAAGTCTGAAAAAATAATGAGATAGAATGAAGAAAATAGAATTGGAAATTGTTGCCCTTTCACACAGTATCACCCAGACGCATAGTTATGCGGTAGTGCTGGGCGAGGTGAATGGTTTAAGGCGCCTTCCAATTGTGATAGGAGGATTTGAAGCACAGGCAATAGCTGTCGCTCTTGAAAGAATGCAACCAAGTCGTCCACTCACACACGACCTGATGAAAAATTTTATGCTTGCATTTAACCTGGATCTTCATGAGGTAATCATCAATGATTTGCAGGAAGGAATATTCTTTTCAAAACTTGTCTGCTCCGGCGAAAAAGAAACAGTTGAAATAGATTCCCGAACTTCTGATGCGGTAGCGCTTGCAGTCCGTTTTGGATGTCCCATCTATACTTTCGACCATATACTGGAGAGTGCCGGAATACTAAAAGAAGATGACGATTCTAAGAAAAAAGTTTTGGTATCTCAAAGTGATAGTGAGAATGAAGACCTAAAAAAATTATCTATCGTTGAACTTGAAACGCTTTTAACCGAGGTACTAGAGCATGAAGATTACATTAAAGCTGCCTCTATTCGCGATGAAATAAAAAGAAGAAAAGAAGGTTGATAATAGTGGCAAATACATTTTTCCTACATGGCATTACTTTATGATAAATTTTCCTGATTGCAAGATCAATCTCGGGCTTTATATTTCCGGAAAACGACCCGATGGGTATCATAACCTGGAATCTTTCTTTTTACCTGTACCACTTTTTGATGCGCTGGAAATAATAGAAACTGATGGTAAGACTACGTTACACATTAGCGGCTCAGAACTTATCCCTGATGAAAATAACCTTGTAGTAAAAGCCTGGCATCTATTAAAAAAAGACTTTCCA
>JBDTXP010000275.1:0-2755 GCA_040006135.1 Ginsengibacter sp.
TCACCGTTTGAAACAGTTGCTACAGTTTTAAGTAAGAATTCAAATAGTAGTATCGCTCAGTTTTATTCATTAACCGATCCTAATACTTTAGCGGAAGTAAGTCTGTATAGAATTAAAATGATTGATAAAGATAATTCCTTTAGTTATTCATCTGTAAAAGCAGTGAAAGGATCGGGTCAGTCCTCAGATTTTGTTGTATTTCCTAACCCAAGTACGGGCAATGCTAAAATTTATATTACGAATGCAAGCGAACCAACTAAAGTTATGATTTTTGATAATTCAGGGCGGGTAATAAAACAAACAGGATTTATTTACAGCAATTTTGTAGATATTAATAATCTTCAAAGGGGTAGTTACCTTATTAAAGTGATTGGTGAAAGAACAGGTTCAACTTCAATTAAAAAATTTACTGTAATTGAAAATTAATTAAACTTTTTTATACATGAATCTAATCGGGCTTCCTTAATTAAAAGGAGGCCCGTTTTTTTTGCCTACGTCGATTTGTACTATTCTCTTTACTTTTTTTAGTCGGATATTTTTTGAATTTATTTCCAACGAAAGAAAAAGTGCTACCAATCTTGCCCTAAACATAAGGAAGTAATACCAGATCATTTGAAGTCTTAAGGATTAGGCATATTTTTTATTTCTATTTGTTTTTTGTAATTCTCAAACTCAAGCAGGCTTCGATACAAAGGCCTTCCTCATTTCGCGCGAGTATTTATAATGTCTCGTGAGCGCAAGCTGTAGCCGTGCATCGTGCGCAATCCATACTTCCCGAATTTCGGGACAAGAGTGTTTTGCAAAATAAGAGTTATGTACATTTACTGTTACAAAGCTTAGAAAATGGTTGACAGGCTTATACATGAGAGTGCAAAATCCAAAATTTATTACCATGAAAATGATAATGGTGAAATTCATACTTTAATCAAAGAACTCAATTACGAGTTTCCCTCACCCAAGGATATTTACCATTTTTATAATGAGTATGATATATTATGCAAGGTAAAATTGAATGGTTCCCGAAATGTGTTGGAGAAGCACAGAGAGAAAAATCGCCATTTGCTCTACCTGGAATGGGTAGATGGCATTAGTTTAAAAGATTCCCTAATTGAAGCGCTCCCAGGCTTGCAACAATTTTTAAAAATTGCTATAGGTCTTTGTAACGCCATTACAGAAATTCATCTTCAAAAAATAATTCATAAGGATATTAATCCTGGAAATGTTTTGTTGAATACAGCCAATAATAAAGTGACGTTGATTGATTTTGGTATATCATCCACTTTCGATTTAAAACAACAATACATTGCCAACCCGGATATAATGGAAGGCACCCTTGCCTATAACTCTCCCGAACAAACCGGGCGAATGAACCGGATAGTAGATTACCGCACTGATCTTTATTCAATGGGCGTAACCCTGTTTGAATTGCTAACAGGCAGTTTACCCTTTGAAGCAAAAGATGCTTTGGAGTTTATACACGCACATATTGCCCAGGTACCGAAAGCTGTAAATGAGGTGAACTCAAATATACCGGTTCAATTAGGTAAGATCATTTCAAAGCTCCTGGCAAAAAATGCGGAAGACCGTTATCAATCTGCCTTTGGCGTTAAAGCTGATTTAGAAAAGTGTTTACATGATTTAAATCAAACAGGAACCATCTCTGAATTTCCTGTGGGTGCAGATGATTTTACTGATAAGTTTTTATTACCACAAAAATTATATGGTCGTGAAAAGGAAAGGGCCGCTATCATTCAAGCCTTCAACCGATGTACTGCCGGAGCAATGGAGCTGTTGTTGGTTTCGGGTTATTCCGGCACCGGCAAGTCGGCGTTAGTAAACGAAGTTCATAAACAGATAACCATCGATCGTGGATATTTCATCAGTGGTAAGTATGATCAGTTTCAAAGGTCAGAACCCTATTATGCCATCATTGCAGCTTTCAAAGATCTCATCAATATTTTTTTAACTGAAAACGATGAAAAGCTTAATTACTTCCGTGAAAAAATAAAGGCAGCACTAGGCAACGAAGCGCAGGTAATGCTGGACGTGATACCTGCAATGGAATATATTATCGGCACGCAACCAAAGCTGGCAGCGCTTGGCGGACTGGAAGCGCAAAAAAGATTTACCTACGTTTTTAGAAAGTTTGTGAAAGCGGTGGCGCATCGCAATCATCCCATTGTTATGTTTATAGATGACTTACAATGGGCCGACAGTGCATCACTTAACCTGATGGAAAGCCTGATGCAGGATATGGACATTCATCACATGCTGGTAATAGGTGCTTACCGCATAAACGAAGTGGACCCCGCGCATCCGTTGATGCACACGTTAAATGCAATTAGTAAAACAAACCTTCCTATTAACAAAATCCAGATAAACAACCTGGAAAAATTCCACGTCAATCAATTATTAGCAGATGCGCTTTCTGTTGATTTGCAGAAGGTAAATGACCTCACAGAATTGCTTTATGATAAAACACAAGGCAATGCTTTTTTTCTCACTCATTTTTTAAAGTCACTACACGAAAAAGGTTTCCTGGAGTTTAATCTTGAATCAAAAAAATGGACCTGGCAGATAGAACAAATCAGGGCCACCAATATGACAGATAATGTGGTGACATTGATGGCCGATAAAATAAAAACCCTGTCATCCAATACACAAAATTTATTGACACTGGCTGCATGTATCGGCAACCAATTTGAATTTGCTACCTTATCTGTTATATCCGGTATGGATATCGAAAATCTTAAAA
>JBDTXP010000276.1:0-2728 GCA_040006135.1 Ginsengibacter sp.
AGATTAATTGTTTCATTTTTTTGATTTTTAATTTTTGTAAATAAGATGTCCGGTTATTTGGTCGGATTATTTTACAAAACCTGACAATGAGGTGAAAAAAAAATTGCACATTCTTTTGGGAACTTAATTTTATTATGGAAGAATATTCAAAGAGTAGTGGAATGAAGACGACTCTTTAGAGTAACTTGTTTATTAAAAAAAAGAATGAAGATTGCATTATTTAGTGATATCCATGCCAACCTTCCTGCATTGGAAGCATTCTTTAAAGACGTTGAAAACCGTAAGCCCGATGTCATCTATTGCTTAGGTGATTTGGTAGGATACAACATTTGGCCAAATGAAGTTGTTAATGAAATCAGGAAAAGGGGTATTCCAACCATTGCAGGAAATTATGACCAGGGCATTGGTTTAATGAGTGACGAATGTGGATGTGCTTATAAAACAGATCCGGAAAAAGACATGGGCAAAATATCTATATCTTATACCAACAGCATTGTAAAACCCGATGAAAGAAAATATCTCCGTACACTTCCTTCTCACATCAAGATAGAGTTTCAGTTGAATAAAGACAAACTCAATCTTTTATTGGTTCATGGTAGCCCAAGAAAGATAAATGAATATTTATTTGAAGACAGGGAAGAGAAAAGTTTATTGAGAATAATGGAGCAGGCCGATGCCGACATTATGTGTTTTGGTCACACCCACAAACCTTACCACAGGATATTGCCAACAACAACGGATGACAATCCGCACTACTGTCATGCAATTAACATCGGTTCGGTAGGCAAACCAAAAGATGGTAATCCTGATGGATGTTATGTACTACTTACCATAAATGCCGAAAGCAGTATTAATAATTCAGATGCTGTAAAAGTTGAGTTTATTCGTTTTAAATATGATGTAGAAAAAGCAGCCAAAGCAGTTGAAGAAAGTGCCTTGCCTAATGAATATGCAGATATGCTGAGGAAGGCATACTAAGCAATTTTCGAATTTAAGGATAGCAGATGTCTTGATTAATTAAGATTAGATCTTTGACTACGAGCAGCTCATGTTAAGATAATGGATAAGTAGAAAGAAATAAACCTTTGAAATATAATGTAACTGACATTATCTTTTTTCTTCTATGTCAAAGCATGTGAACAATATCTGAAGCACTTGTTGGATATGAAAAAATAGTCTTTTTTAAATCGCCCGCTTTAATTCCAGCATTCATTGCCAATGTAAACAAGTTGATGGTTTCTTCGGCATTAGGTCCCAACAGGTGAGCGCCAATAATCTGATCTGTTTCTTTATCAACCAATATTTTAAAACCGGAAACCGGCTCATTAAGACGCCTGGAAGAATACCAATCTGTGGTCACTTTAAATTGTACAGTATAATTTAAATTTTTGTCATTTGCTTCCTCCTCCGTTAATCCAACAGCCCCCAGAGCCGGAATAGTAAACACGTTGGAGGGGATATGGCCGTACTCAATTTTTTTATAATTGCCTTTTACTAAATTTCCCGCAAGTATAATTCCTTCCTTTGTCGCAACAGGTGTTAATGGCAACCCTTTATCATTGGCATCGCCACACGCATATACATTTCCGTTAGATACACTTTGCATATAATCATTCACTGCTACTCCTTTTTTACTAAAAGAAACATTCATCTTTTCTAAACCCATATCAAATATATCAGGGGTCCTACCCGCAGCATGTACAGCCAGGGAAGTAGAAATGACAAGCTCTTTACCATTCTGATTCGCATGAACAGTAAATTGATTTTTTTCTTTGCTTATACTTTTGACGTCAGCATTCAAAATAATTTGAATGCCCAACTCTTCACTCGCTTTCATTAAGAGGCTTACAAGGTCTGCATCAAAGTTTTTTAATGGCCTTTCACCACGATGAATAATTGTTGCCTTTACTCCAAACCGCGAAACAAGATGAGCAAACTCAAAAGCAATGAATCCGCCGCCAACAAATACAATTTCATCAGGTAACTCTTCCAGCTCCAAAAACACTGTACTATCAATCAATAAATTTTCACCAGGAATCGAAAGCTTTGACGGTGCAGCTCCATTGGCAATAACAAACTTTTCCGCATATAAAATATCTTCATTTACCTGTATGGTATTTTCATCAATAAATTTTGCCCTGCCATGAAACATAGCAATGCCCGCTTCACTTAATGCTGCTTCAGTTTTGGGTATTTTAGGCACTGTGAAACTCGTTTTAAATTTCATCAGATCTTTCCAGGAAGATGCCGCAACAGTTGCGATACCTCTTCCCTTTAATTGTATATTGAGTGATAATACATGAGCCAGCCCCACCAATACTTTTTTAGGATCGCAACCTCTCAGCGCACAGGTACCACTAAACGGCTGGTTATCTATGATAGCTGTTTTTTTGCCTGCAGCAGCACAGCGTTTAGCTACACTACTTCCAGAACCTGTACCGATCACTATTACATCAAATTTTTCCATTATAATAAATTAATTTTTCGATGTTTCCGCACATAAAAAGGTATGGGGAGAAAAGAGTGAATTATTATAATATTTTTATATCCCATTTAAAAAAGGTGCAAATTTTATAAAAGAAAATTCAGTTCGCTAATTTTTTCCAATTGTATTAATTATTTTTTGTTTTAATCTATCATTTAGAGATGAAATAGTTATGTGATCTCCATTGAGGTGTTTATGAAATAATTCATCTATTTTTTTGCTTTGTTGTTCATAAGCAGTGCA
>JBDTXP010000277.1:0-2711 GCA_040006135.1 Ginsengibacter sp.
AAGTGCGATGGTAGGCTTGATAGGCCACGAATTGGCACATGTAGAGATCTTTAAACAAAAAAAGTTCTTTGGGTTATTGTTCTGGGGGTTCAAATATTCATTCCAGAAGCAGCAGAAACAACTCGAAATAGATACAGATAAATTAACCATACAGAAAGGTTTAGGCTGGCCGCTTTACGCATGGGCAGATTTTGTATTAAATCATTCGCACGCAAAAGATTCTTACATAAAAATGAAAACGAATAAATATTTGTCACCTAGCCAAATTTTAGAGATTATAGATCAGAAATAATATAGAATCTTATCGCCCAATAAAATAATTGTACTGCCCACAAATGCAGTTATAAATTTTGTGAGGTCCATTTTTATCCATAAAAAATAATTATTACCTTTGTCCTTCATGGTAGTAATTAATAATCAAAATCTTCATTTTCTCTCCCTCAACCTGGATTTACTTAATCACAGTTGATTACGATATTATTCTTTCCTTGATTATTACCTCTTTCCTTTTTTTTCTTTTTCTATTTGTAAATTTTATTTTTAAAATTTTATTTTATGTTAACAGACACATACGTTTCAAAAGCTGATGAATTAATTGGTCTGGAAAATGAATTCGGAGCTCACAACTATCACTCTTTACCTGTAGTATTAAATAAAGGCGAAGGCATTTATGTTTGGGACGTGGCCGGAAAAAAATATTTTGATTTTTTAAGCGCATATTCTGCCGTTAACCAGGGACATTGCCATCCAAAAATTATAAAAAGTCTTATTAGCCAGGCATCCACGCTAACACTTACCAGCAGGGCATTTCATAGTGAAGCGCTTTCTCTTTTTACTCAATTTATTTGTAATTATTTTGGCTATGATAAAGTGCTTCCAATGAATACGGGGGCAGAGGCTGTAGAGACAGCACTCAAGTTATGCAGGCACTGGGCTTATCGCGTGAAAAAAATTGCAGATAATAAGGCAAAAATTATTGTATGTGATGGCAATTTCCATGGTCGCACTTTAGGTATTATTTCATTCAGTTCTGATCCACAATCCAAGGATGACTTTGGCCCTTTCCTACCAGGCTTTATCAATATTCCTTACAATGATCTGGCAGCATTAAAAGAAGCTTTGAAAGAAAAGGATGTAGCAGGATTTTTAGTAGAACCAATCCAGGGTGAGGCAGGGGTGAATGTTCCAGATGAAGGATATTTAAGTGAGGCAAAAAAATATTGTGAAGAAGCGAATGTTTTATTTATAGCAGATGAAATTCAAACCGGACTTGGCCGTACAGGTAAATTATTATGCTGCGATCACGAAGATGTGAAACCTGATATTTTAATTTTAGGAAAAGCTTTAAGTGGTGGTACAATGCCGGTAAGTGCAGTGCTTGCAGACAATGAGATCATGGATACTATTAAGCCAGGCGAACATGGAAGTACATATGGAGGCAATCCCCTCGCCTGCAGTGTTGCAATTGAATCCCTAAAGGTGATCCAGGATGAAAATCTTGTTCAAAACGCTCAAGAAATGGGAAACTATTTCAGAACTGAGATTAGGAATTTGAATTCTCCACACATTAAAAAAATAAGAGGAAAAGGACTATTAAATGCGATCATCATTCAGCATAATGATAAGGAAGCAGCCTGGAAATTATGCCTGGAATTAATGAAAAACGGTTTACTGGCAAAACCTACCCACGGAGATAAGATCAGGTTGGCTCCACCTTTAACGATCACAAAGGGTGAGCTCGACAAGGCAATTATGATAATTAAAAAATCAATCCAAATTTTAGATTAGGATTCTTTATTCATATCATCAGAAGTAAAAACAAGGGGTAGTAATTGAAGTGAATCATTAATGATCTGTACATTCCCTTCCATACCACTTAAAATAATTCTAATAGTGTGCTTGGTTCTCTGCTGAAATTCAGCAAAAGATTGCCTGCAAACACCACATGGACTTATTGGGTGTTCACTTTTACCATTCAGGTTATTATAAGTGATGGCAATTGTGTCAATGCCCACCCCGGGATAAAGACTGGATGCAGCAGACATCAAAGATCGCTCGGCACATATTCCTGCAGGATATGAAGCATTTTCCTGGTTGGTGCCTCCTATTGTTTTACCATTAACAAGCTTTGCAAAAGCCGCAACCTGGAAATTTGAATATGGCGCATACGCATCTGCTGTTATTTTCCTGGCTTGAGCTAATAATTCTGCGTCCTCCTTCGCAAGGTCTTCAATGGAATTATATTCCTCTATTGTAAAATTGATCTGTTGCTTATTCATAATTAGACATAAATGTAGCGAAAGTCATGTATGCTGTAAAATGTGTTTAAAAAAAAATATCATAATGTGTAAAATAAATTACATTTACGAAGTAAATCGTATATTGCAATTGTAAACCATTTCCATGAATACAAGTTCTACCATAAAACCCACAGAAAGCGAGCTTGAGATCTTACAAATAATCTGGAATAAGGAGCAGGCGACAGTGCGGGAAGTTCATGAAGAATTAATTAAATCAAAACCTTCAGGCTATACTACTACCCTTAAGCTCATGCAGATCATGCATGAAAAGGGCCTGGTGACACGCGATGAAAGAAAGAAAACGCATGTTTACTTTGCTGCTGTAACCCGTAACAAGACACAAAAGTTTTTTTTAGATAGGATGATAAGTGGCCTATTTGGCGGATCGTCTACACAACTGGTTTTGCAGGC
>JBDTXP010000278.1:0-2613 GCA_040006135.1 Ginsengibacter sp.
TTTTAAACCTCTGGAACCTCTTGAACTTCCTTAAGCCTTTGGAACTTCTCAAACGTTTCTTTATTTTACATCTTTAAAACTGTCTATGAAAATCATTCCACTTCTTTTATTTTCAGCGATCACATTAGGTTTAATATTGCTTTTAAACACATCCGTACTGCTACCAGCGCCGCTTGGAAAATTATTGGCGCCACAAAGTGGTGTATGGCAAAATGCTGAACCTCTTGATATGGATTATAATGCTACTCTCAGCTTTCCTCAACTAAAAGGAAAAGTAAGCGTATATTTTGATGAGCGCCTCGTGCCGCATGTATTTGCAGAGGATGACAATGATGCCTATTTCGTACAAGGATATCTTCATGCCAAATTCCGGTTATGGCAAATGGAATTTCAAACACATGCTGCAGCAGGAAGATTGAGTGAGATTGTTGGTGAAAAAGCGCTGCCGCTTGATCGCGATAAAAGAAGATTAGGAATGGTGTATGCAGCAGAAATAGCAGAAAAAGAAGTTGAGAAAGATCCTGCAACTTTAGCAGAATGTAATAATTATACAGCCGGAGTAAATGCGTATATCGCAAGCCTTAATGAAAGTACCTTACCTATAGAATATAAATTGCTGGGCTACCATCCGGAAAAATGGACGAACCTGAAATCATCGCTATTCCTTAAGTTCATGGCTTTTGATCTCGCAGGTTATGAAAATGATTTTGAGTCTACCAATGCAAAAACACTTTTATCTTCCGGCGATTTTAATAAGATCTATCCGATAATAATGGATTCTTTGGATCCCATTGTACCTAAAGGAACGATTTTTCCAAAACCAGGAATTGAAGTCAAAATTCCAGCTTCTGCTGATTCTATTTATTATGATCGTAATGATACCACCCTCATTGAGGAAAATAAACCTGACCCGAATAATGGCAGTAATAACTGGGCAGTTGCAGGAAGCAAAACACGCAGTGGCGCACCCATTCTGTGTAACGATCCGCACCTTGGATTAAACCTGCCTTCGCTTTGGTACGAAATGCAAATAAGTACACTAACATACAATGCTTATGGCGCTACGTTTCCCGGTGCTCCTGCGATAATCATTGGCTTTAATGATAGTTGCGCTTTTGGTTTTACCAATGCTATGCGCGATGTAAGAGATTATTATGAAATAAAATTTAAGGATGCCAGCCGCAAAGAATATTGGTTTGATAGTTCATGGCTTCCTACAACGTTCCGTATTGAAAAAATTGGCAGGAAAAGTCAGCCTGATTATCTTGACACAGTAGCTTACACGGTCATGGGGCCGGTAATGTATGACCCGACATACAGTGGTGGCCGTAACACACAGGATAAAAATTATGCCGTAAGATGGAAGGCGCACGACCCAAGTAACGAACTTAAAATGTTCACACTTCTGGATAAAGCAAAAAATTATGATGATTATTATGAAGCAATAAAATATTTGCATACACCGGGACAGAATTGTTTGTTTGCATGTAAGAATGGCGACATTGCCATCTGGGACCAGGGAGCATTTCCTGCAAAGTGGTATCGCCAGGGAGATTTTATAATGCCGGGAACAGACAGTAGTTATTTCTGGCAGGGAGTAATTCCCCAGGCAGAAAATCCGCACGAGATAAATCCGGAAAGAGGCTTTGTAAGCAGCGCTAATCAACTACCCGTTGATAGCAGCTATCCCTATTATTTGGGAGGAAGTTATCCACCATATCGTGGTTGGGAGATCAATAAAAGATTAAGTAGCATGAGCCAGGTAACTCCTCAGGATATGATGAAGTTGCAAACTGATAATTATAATGTGTTTGGAGAAATGGCGGTTCCCGTTTTATTAAAATACCTGGATCAATCTCAACTGGAAAGCCAGGATCAAAAATTTCTTACCCTTCTCAGCAATTGGAATTTTAGGAACGATGCAGATAGCAAAGGTGCTACAGTTTTTAAAATATTATGGGATAGTCTTACTGTTGCAGTTTGGGCAGATGAATTTAATAATACAAAATTTAAGTTGCCATGGCCTTTTGAGAGTACTTTGTTGGAACTTATGAAAAAAGATTCTACGTTATCTTTTTATGATAATATCAACACGCCACAAAAAGAAACGCTGAAAGATGATATCTTAAGTGCGTTCAAAAAAGCGGTTCCATTTTATAATCAATTGGAAAAAGAAAATAAGATGGAGTGGTGGAAATATAAGGATACTAAAGTGCTGAACCTTGCACGCCTGGATGCTTTCAGCCGGTTACACCTGCCTATCGGTGGCGGCACACATACCATAAATGCCGCTAATGCGCAGCATGGTCCCAGTTGGCGTATGATCGTATCGCTCACGCCTGAAACTGAGGCTTACGGCGTATATCCCGGTGGACAGAGCGGAAACCCGGGCAGCCGTTTTTACGATAATTTTATTGATAGCTGGGTACAGGGAAAATATTATCGCCTGTGGGTTATGAAGCATGGAGAGGAAAAAAGTGACAAAGTGAAATGGGTTATGAATTTTTCTAAATCTTAATTTTATAAACCTATATCCGTTTTCAAAATAATAAATATGAAATTTTTTAGTGCGTTGTTATTAATTATGATTTTAAGTTTTTGCGCTTGCCTGTA
>JBDTXP010000279.1:0-2604 GCA_040006135.1 Ginsengibacter sp.
TGCTTTTATTTAATTTCTCAATTTTTTTATCAATTTCCTCTCTTGATTTTTTGAGAGAATCGCGTAATATATCCATTTCACTCTGACGTAATAATTTTAAAGAATCCATTTTATTTTGTATGATCTGTAAACGATTATCATTGTTCATTTTTTCAGAATCCTTGTTTTTATTATACCTGTAACCTGCACCATCAGTTGGCGGGGTGGCAATATTATCATCGCTATTCCAATTCTTTTCAGTTATTTTATTTCCATCTTCAGTATAAAGGCCATCTTGCTTCATGAGATATTTAACTCCATATTTATAGTCCAAAGAATTTCCATTATCATCATCATCAGAAAAATACCAATCGTCTCCACCATTGAAGCCTGAAAAATGTACCCTGTTGTAACGATGGAAGTTTTTGCTGATTTTTATATAATGCCCAACCGGTACAGCAATTCTCACTTCTACGTTTTGATTTCTAAATTTATCGTTGGTATTTATTGCAATTGATCTGTCCATGGTAAGCACAGAATCCTGTTGTGCAATACTGTAATTAATAAGGCCTGCCAGGGTATCAGCATAACGCCTTGATCTTCCATTAGCCATTTTTGATACAGTTACCTGGAAACTATCTGTTTCAGATTTCTCAATACGAATAGTGATATTGCTTATGTAAGCTGTGTCATCCTCTATTCCTAAAGTTGCATACGGTTCCAGCTTGAACCAATTATTCCCACGGTTGTATTTTCCATTATTTATAGGTTCTACCTGGAGATATTGCACATGGGAATTTGCCATTGCAATATTATTTGTATTTACTGAACTGCTGCTTCTGAAGTCTTTGCCTAATGAAGTAACCAGGGAGAAAAAGCATACGATTCCTAATATCCACATCGCGATAAATGACCAGCGCATAATTTTATTTTGTGACCTTACACGTGCGATGCGGCGAATGATAAAAGTGATAATTCCGATAACAGGAATGCTAATAAAAAATATTAAAGTTCCCCAGGCGAGTACTGTCTGCCATCCATCAGTTAGCACATATGCTTTCAGTGGAAATAATCCAACAGCAACAACTGCTAAAGCAAATAATGCAACGATTAATGAAAAGGCAATAACACCAAGGATAAAATATGCAAATACTTTAAACACGCCGGCTATTACTCTACCCAAAGCACCGCTGCTGCGTGTGGCTGCCTGGTGAATTTGCTGACCAATTTCGGGTCCTTTTTCACGTGCCATTTGGCTGGCTTCCATTCCCATTTTACCTACACGCTCACCTACACCTTTCATTTCCATTAACACAGAATTTTTTATGGAATTCAAATCTACTTTTTCACCTTTCATCTCTAGCTTTTCAGACGTAGTAGATGCCTCAGGAATTACCAGCCAAAGAATAATGTAAATAATAAAGCTGCCGGGGCTAAAAGAAAAACTCAAAAAGTGCGGAAAACTAATTGATCCAAAATTTCCCCATCTAAAGAAAAAAGAAATAAAGGGTATCAAAAATATTACCCTGATCAACCAAGGGTTTACGCTGAAATAACTTCCTATACCGCTACAAACACCGCCGATTATTTTATCGTCAGGATGACGATATAATCTTTTCCTGGCTCCATTCTCTATCCTGAAACTTCCGGGAACGAATGCCCACAAAACCACATACAAAAGGAAACCTACTCCGGAAATAACAAACAAGATTCTCACTATTACCGGGTCTATATCAAAATAGGCTGCAATACCACTACACACACCTCCAATGATCTTATTATTCTCATCCCGGTAAAGTTTTTTGCCTTTCCAATTGAAGGTTGTGCTTTCTGTAAAAGATTCTTTTTGTTTTTCTTTATTATTATTTCTTTCGGAATCCGTACCCATCTCATCATCAGCTAATGCTTCAGGTCTTCCCATATTATCAATGATGGTATTTACATCATCATCTGTAATACACGTAGATCCGTTCTTTAAGCGCTCCTGGAAAAGTTCACTAATCCGGCTTTCAATATCATTTATAATTTCATCTTTCCCTTCCTCAGCAGCAAAGTAAACACGCAGACTCTCGATGTATTGTTGCAGCAATTCATAAGAACTTTCCTCAATTGGAACAACTGTTCCCTGGAAATTTATATTAATTACTTTTTTCATTGTTTGTTATTTATGATTTGGTTGAAGTGGTTTATTTTTTTTTGTTTGTGATTGCTTCTACAGCTCCGGAAAGTTCCATCCATGTGGCCTCCAATTCGTCATAAAACTTCGCTCCCTTTTCAGTTAGTGAAAAATATTTCCGCGGTGGACCACTGTTACTTTCTACCCAGCGATAGGTTAATAATTCTGCATTTTTTAATCTTGTAAGTAAAGGGTAAAGCGTTCCTTCAAGTATATTCAGGTTCGCTGATTTCATAACATCTATTATATCACTCGGATAAGCTTCTCCTAATTTAATAATAGAGAGAATACAAAATTCCAGAACCCCTTTTCTCATCTGGCTGGCTGTATTTTCAATGTTCATTTTCTTAATTTTTGATGGATTAATAGCTATTATTCTCCATTTGTTTCACAAAGATAGTATTATATCCAATACTATGCAATACATAATACCTGCTTTTTAAAAGTAG
>JBDTXP010000280.1:0-2590 GCA_040006135.1 Ginsengibacter sp.
ATTTAAATAGTATTTTCTGGTATTAATTCTCGATGAATCATTTTGTTGACTGAAAGAACTAATACTTACAATAACAATCAATAAACAAAGAAGAATCTTTTTCATAAAATCTTAATTTATAGTCATTAAAAAATGATCAAACCTTGAAAAGAATCATTGCATTAAATTTTTGTTCGTCTCTCTCAAAAAATAATAACTGTTGTTTCCATAATACACATTCACTCCTTTGCGATTGGCATCAAACTCCATTTCAAGATCGGCAGCTTCCAGTCTGAACTTATTTCCACCAATACATTCCAATGGTAGTGAGGTGAATTCCTTCCATTCGGCTCTTAATACTTTATCTTTTTCATAAATGACGATTTTGCCGGGAATCTGTTGATTACTATATACTCCGATATATTTCCTCAAATGTTTTGTTTCCACTTTTACGAATTTCATTTCTGAGACCGGCACGCCTTTACCAAAATAAATATCAAAAGCCGTCATAACGATACTCTGAATCGGGTATCGCACACCATTAGCAGAGTAAGCAATTGATATGCTATCCTGAGGCAAATAGGCAACTATGGATTTGAACCCATCAATAGAGCCGAAATGTCCTAACGCATTTTTTGTATGGTAGGGAAATAGCATCATTCCCATACCGTATCCGTTGTCCATACTTCTCATAAGTGAAAGGCTTGTATCACTAATTAATTTTCCCATAAAGAGAGCATCTGAAAATTGGGTAAGAGCAGTGGGGCTTGCAACAATATCTCCAGATGCTCCCGCGATGGTCATATCTGTTAGTTGACATTGCTTCCATATTTTTTTAAATTCATAAGAATAACATTCATTGTTTTCAATAGATGTTTTATGACCACAATAAGCGTTTTTAAGTTTGATTTTAGAAATTATTCTTTCGTTGACAACTGATTCAAACGATTTCCCGGATATCTTTTCAATGATATAACCAAGCAATAAATAATTCGCATCATTATAATCAAATTTTAATCCTGGCAATGATCCGGGTCTCCCTCTATTGATAATTGCAAGCATTTCTTCATGCGTTTTGGGATCATTTCCAAATTTTTTCTTTGCAAAATGATGAAGGCCTGTTCTGTGGCGTAGCAAGTCTTCAATGGTTATAAGGTTAGCATAGGGAATATTAGGCAAATAACTTTCTATAGTAGTTTGCAGACTCAACTTTTTATCTTCAATCAGTTGAAGAATAATTACAGCAGTAAACATTTTCGTGATAGAGCCGATCCGATATTTTGTGTTTGGGGTAGCAGCAACGGATTTCTGATCATTCATTATTTCATACCCGATAGAACGGGAATAGATGAGGTTGCCATTTTTAGAAATTGCAATACTTCCCATTCCCTGATTGGCAGTAGAAAGTGCATTGAAAAAACTATCTAACTTATTTGAATATGGACACCAGGCAAGTCCAGGCTTAGAGGTGTCTTTAAAATTGTATTGCGTTTTCGTTAAGTTGATTCGACCAATAATGCCCACTACAGGTTGCCCGGATGAAGCAAAAGAGAAACAGGTAAATAAGATCAAAAACAACAAAATCTTTATCAAAACATTCATAATTTGTAATTTTTAAAAAAATTATTTTGACTGAAGAAATTTTTGTGATAAATTTTACCAATCACTTAATCAAAAGCAGAACTTATTTTTTAACCGCTGAATCTTTTGCCACTCTCCCATTTTTAATATGTGCCATTTTCATAATCATTGCTCTCATGTTTTCAAACTTTTCTTTATTTCTGCCGAAATTAAATTTTCCCATTTGTGAACCTCTTATTACGCCAATTATACTTCCGGGTATAACACCAATGATTGCCCCGGCAAGTGCGTTAATTCCCGGACCAAAATCAAAAAAAAGTGTTGGAGTCTCTATGGTTAGGTTGCAAGCCCAATTACCCCCTCCTACTCCCGCACCAATCAAAGTTCTATATAAAATTCCTCTGCCAACACTTCCATACTTCCGGATATTTACATTTTCTATATCAGAATAAAGGTGAAAAACTTCTGTATCATGATTTTGGGTTTTGAAAATTTTAAAAATATAACTTCATAAAAAGGAATCAACTACTAAATTATTACTAAATAAATTTTAATTTCTCAATACAAAATGAATCGTAAATAAGGTCCGCTCCACATCTACCTGCGTGCACTTCCCGTTTTTATAATTGTAATAATTATAATTACCATCAGGAAGTGTCAGCCTGTACCTATTCTCAGCCACTCTTTTTATATCCAAAAATTGTTGAGAAATGTTTGAATACTTCTTTGTATCCATACCAGGAGAATTACAATATAATTGTAGAATATTATTGAGAACCGGTTTGTAATGTTGCAAACTTTTGCGTCCGTTTTCAGTGACAATAAAATTTCCATCTGTTTTTCTTGCTTCTACAGAGGTTTGTTTTCCGTTTTCTTTTCTATAATAAAATGAAAAGATCATCATCCCATCCTCAAAAATCACATCTTCTATTACTTTACTACTGTATGAAAAAAGAAGCAGTCTTGTTTTTACCTCTGATTTTAGTTCCAGGAAAACTATATTACCTTTTGTTTTTTCAGTTACGTTTAG
>JBDTXP010000281.1:0-2588 GCA_040006135.1 Ginsengibacter sp.
CCATGCCGAATGGTGTGGCCCATGCAAAATGATGAAACCAGTGCTGGAAGACCTAAAAACTAAAATAGGAGACAAAGCAAAGATTATAAAAATTGATGTGGACAAAAATCCCCAGGCGGCTGGCGCTTATAAAATCCAGGGTGTTCCTACACTAATTCTTTTTAAGAATGGCGAGGTAAAATGGCGACAATCCGGCGTAGTGCCCGCTTCCCAATTAGAGCAAGTGATCAATCAGCATCTATAACAGGTTGTAATTCTATCAGTCGGAGCTGCAACCTATGCTGTGGCTTGTGTTCACAAACCACTTGGTCTGCGGCATCCGATGGCTATCGGATTTAAATACCCACGTCAATCAAGTTAGTTGTGAAGACTTCAACGATATTGGTAACTTTGCAAAAATTTCATGCAAGCCTCTCAAAATAATATAAGAATTCAGCAGGAACTCGTAAACAGTATCATACATGGCTTTGGGATTATTTTTGGTATTGTAAGTATTCCCATTCTGATTGCTTTCGCCATAAAAAGTAATAATACTCCAGGCGTTATCGGCGCAGCTATTTATGGCTTTTGCTTTTTGCAACTCTTTACTTTTTCCACGCTCTATCACGGGTTTCAACATGCACAGGTAAAGCGGGTATTTGAAATCCTGGATCACATCAGCATATATTTCCTGATAGCGGGAACCTACACACCATTTTTATTGATTTATATGAACAATACTTTTGGCATTACGCTGCTAATTGTATTGTGGGGCCTGACAGCCTTTGGAATTGTTTTCAAGATTTTTTTTACCGGCAAATGGAATATTATTTCAACGATTGTTTATATAGCTATGGGATGTATAATGGTAGTAGGCGGAAGTACCTTCTTCACCCATATTCCCGGTGACGTAATGACGATGATCCTTATTGGTGGCGCTCTTTATCTTTTAGGTGTTATTTTTTATCTCTGGGAAAAATATCCTTATAATCATGCAGTCTGGCATTTCTTTGTGCTGGCAGCCGCTGTTTGCCATTATGTGGCTATTTTACTTTCGGTGTAGGCAACCGGTTGAACTATATACAGAACTTCCAATTCTAATTCAGCTTTGTCTAAATGATAATTGAAATCTTCAATGCCTTGTTCAGAAAATCCATTGCCGGGTTGAACGATTTCTCTATAATATTTTATGCCTGACATCAATTGATTGTAAAAACTTAAAAAGTATTTTTCTCTTTTACTATCCATATTATCAGCTTCATCCAAAAGTCGTTCTCTTAAATAATTGATATAAATAAACAGTTCATTGATGAAGACGTGTGGCCTGCTATTATCAGTTATAATATTAGTTCTTCCATAAATGTGATTCGTCATTTCCTGTAGTGAAGCTGCTTTTGAAAAATAAGCAATGTTGGGTCCGGGACAAATGGTAACGGCTGTAAGGTTTTTTAGAAAAGGTTGCTCATATTTGATCGCCGCGGCATTACTTAAACCGACACACAAACATTCCTTATCTAATACTGCTTGTAACTCAAGATCATATTGTTTAGCAGGTAAATTCAATGATTGTAATTGATTTATTTTCAGCTTCTGATATTTGGATGAAGCAGTACATATAGGTTCTTCAGTAAATTCTGTATTACTTACCAAATGCTTTTCTGTACAGGGACTTCCGGGCCGGCCTATCTCTATTCTTTTCTTCTTTTCAAGATCAGAACTGGTACCTTTTAAATAATGAAATGGAACGCCTAAAGGTGAATTTTTACTTAAAAACAAATCAGGTCTTGTTGCTTTTTGCAATAATTCTAATGTAGGATCATCCACTGTAGTGGCTTCGGGAACGAGTAAAAAGGGCGTACCCCAACCGGTACTATCTATGCCATAATAATTATGCAACAACTCACATTCTTCATAAGTTCCTATTCCACCCTGAGCTGATATCTTTATCGGATGTGGCTGACTGAATGTAACAAAAGATTTTGCTTCTAAAGCCTTGTTGTATATTTCAAACAATGTGGAACTTAGTTCATTTCGTTTCATTTTAAATTCTTCCAATATTGGTCCCATCAAATATCCATCAGTAGCAAACGCATGCCCTCCACAGTTTAAGCCAGACTCAATCCTAAATTCACTTACCCATACTCCTTTCTTTGCCAGGTATTTTCCCTGTATCAGTGCAGAGCGGTAATCACTTACTTTGATTACGATTTTCTTTTCAAATTGCCCCACCCCTTTCGCATCAAACTCTCTAAACTTTTCGAGATAATTGTATAAACGCGGATTCATTCCGGCAGAAAAAACAACTGAAGAATTTTTAAGTTCGCTTTTCGCATATCCTCTTAAAGCTGCTAAGGCATCCGAACCATCTTCTATTAAAACACCCTCTTTTGTATAGTTGTTTTTATCCAACTTGGTCATGATGTTTACATCAGTACTTCCTGCGGTGATTTCACTTCTAAGAACCTTTCTCAGTTCTTCTTTTTCAATATAATCCATAGTCTCTGTCATCTGCCTGTATAATTGTTTGATCCTGCTATCCTCGGGCAACATCACAAAATATTTTACAATTTCAGAACCCGCTTCAAATACAGATTTTTTTATCCTTTCTA
>JBDTXP010000282.1:0-2577 GCA_040006135.1 Ginsengibacter sp.
TAGTAGACCAGGATACAGAAGCGGTGCGATCGCTGACAGATGTATTGAAAACAAAGGGATACCAGGTAGTTGAGTCCGATGGTAAAGAGTTGGTAAAAAATGCGATAGACGCACAACCAGACATCATTATATTAAATTCATTATTATCTGCCAAACAAGAAATTGTAAAGACACTCAGATTTGAAAGGGGACTAGAGAATGTGTTGTTTTTTATTTATCAATAAATATAGTTCAGGTAGGACCAGGGGCTTGATCATTTCGCGAAACTAAATTATAAATCAACTGAAATAAATGGAACAAAAAATTTTAATAGTAGATGATGAAGCACACATCCGTATGTTGCTCGAGCAAACTTTAGAAGACCTGGAAGATGAGGGAGTTAATTTCTATTCTGCTCAAAATGGTGAAGAGGCATTGGAAATAATTCAGGAGGAAAAGCCTCAACTCGTTTTCCTGGATGTGATGATGCCCAAACTAAATGGTATGGAAGTTTGCAGAAGAGTAAAAAAAGAATTAATGCTTGAGAATGTTTTCATCGTGCTGCTTACTGCAAAGGGCCAGGAGCTGGACCGGCAAAAGGGGCAGGAAGTTGGTGCTGATTTATATATGACCAAGCCATTTGACCCCGAGACAATTTTAAATAAAGCAAAAGAGATCCTTGGGCTTTAAGAAATTAAAATAAAGCACTTACAAGAAATGGGAAAAATTGGATTTAAAAATATCCTGGGTAAAAATAATTCAAACCTTGGTTTAATCCGGTCATTAATTGATGGCTCACATAATGGTATATGCATTGAAGACGTTTCGGGAAAAATCTGGTTGGATTCAAGTGAGCCATATCCCGCTTTTCAATTTGAAGTGATTTGTGAAAACGAAAGTGTAGGATTAGTGAAAGGCGGTGAAAAGAGTGAAATCATTGCACTGTTACTTGAGCAAATGCTCCAGAGTGAAAGTGAGAAAAAAAAATTGGGAAGTGAAGTATTAAACCTTTACCAGGAAATTAATCTCATATTTAATTTTTCAGAAAAACTAGCCATAACTATTGGTGCTAAGGCTATCTCAGAAATTACGTTGAATGAAGCCTGCCATGTGATCAATTCGCAATACGGTGTTGTAATTCTGTGGGATGAAGAAAAAAAAATATTGGCGGTAGAAGCTTCGGTGGGAAATGATTTTTTTGAAGAGGAAAAGATCAACAACCATTTACCATTATTGCGCAATATCATTTTGACCGGGCAATCTGAAATTGTAAGTAACATCGACTCTATTGCCAGGGCCGGAATTATTTCTACTGACATAAAATCTATTGTTTATTCCGCCTTAAAAGTGAAGCACCGAATCATGGGCGCCATTATTTTAGCCAATACCGAATCTGATAAATATACTGCCGCTTCATTAAAATTATTAACCACCCTTGCGCTTCAATCTTCGGCAGCAATTGAAAGCTCCCTGCTTTATGAAAAAAGTATCAGGGAGGCAAAAGAGCGGGAGGCAGCAATGCGGAAAATCTTTGATGCATCGGAGAAATTTGTTCCTTATCAATTTATTAAATCCCTTGGCCATGAAGCCATAACAGAAGTAAAACTTGGCGACCAGGTAGAAAAAATAGTTACGGTACTCTTTACAGATATTCGTAATTACACCAGTTTATCAGAACAACTTACGCCTGAAGAAACCTTTGGATTTATATGTTTGTTTAATGCGCGCATGGGGCCCATAATCAAAAAACACAATGGTTTTATTAACCAGTATCTTGGCGATTCTATTATGGCCATTTTCCCGTTAAACGCAGACGGAGCGCTGCGTGCAGCAATTGAAATGCAAAGAGAAGTAGCCGGGCTTAGTGTTGATCTGCAAAAGAAAACAAATCAAATGATACAAATAGGAATAGGCATGCATACAGGTCCGCTTATCATGGGTATTACAGGCGATCTTGACAGAATGGATGCCTGTACTATTTCAGACACTGTAAACACTGCATCAAGAATCGAAAGTCTTACCAAACACTACAAAGCATCGATTTTATTAACGGAAGCTTGTGTCGAAGGTATATCTGACAAAGAAGAATTCTTGTTACGCAACCTGGGGTTGGTGCAACTAAAGGGAAAAAATCACTCTATTAAATTATACGAATGTTTTAATTGTGAATCTGAGAAAGATATTCAGCATAAAAAAGAAACGCTTGCGATTTTCAACAAAGGTGTTTCTTTTTATTATAATAAATCTTTTGCTGAAGCAGTTAAAGCTTTTGGTGAAGTATTAAAGTTTAATCCCAATGATCCTACAGCAATATTTTTTTTAAACCACACCCAAAGAATGATTGATTCCGGAACACTCGAAAATAAAACCGGGATCGTAAAAATGGAGGAGAAGTAATGATCGTACCACTTATTTAATAAATATATATTAAGAAACTGTGTGGCATTCACGGAAAAAAAATTAAAAAAAAAGCCCTGAAATTTCAGGGCTTTAAATATATCATCCTCTCTTTTTATTGATCTGTATTATTACTAAGGTCAAGTGGATATTCAAAAGGTTCACTATAACCCGGATAAATACCAGAGATAGTTACAGTGC
>JBDTXP010000283.1:0-2554 GCA_040006135.1 Ginsengibacter sp.
TTGAAAAATTTATTTCTGAATAGAAAGCGTCAATAAAAATACAGATTCTTTCACTGCTTCAACGCTATGTGGAAGACCCTTGTGCAAAGCCACCATTCCACCTTTTTCCAGTGTAACAGAGTCAGCATCCGTATTGAATTTTATTTCTCCTTCTATTACCTGCACACTAATGTTTCCTTCTGCAGTATGCTTTTGTAGGACCGCACCTTTATGCAGTCCAATTAAAACGATTCTCATTGCATCGTTTTTGTAAATGGTCATAGCATTTTTGTCGCTCGTTTTCCAGGTTTGCTCATTTTTTATTTGTTCTACAAATTCCGGGATATTCATTCTTACGAGTGGTGCATCTAATATTCTTTTTCCTTCCGGTCTAAGGTCTGTCGGGTCATTGTATTTTACTTCCATATTTTTTTATTAGTAATTATTATTTTTTTATTGATAATGCGCTTCCCTTATGCGCTGCTATATGATCTGTTTTATCACTTTTAATTTCATATTGAGGATCTTCTTTTGAAGCATGATGTGTATAACCTTTATAGTCAAAATCCTCTTTATGAATTTTTATAATTTTTCCCGAAACATGCCCCGCCTCAGAGTTCCACATTACATGATCACCTATTTTAAATGTTCTCATCCTTTACAGATTTCACATTTTTCTCAACAAAAATTAATCCCAATTTTAATTTAGAAGATAAATGAATGAAACCTCATGCTAAAAAATTTTACTTTTACATAAATCGAAGCGTCAAGAAGATTTTAGCATGCGCTTTGTAGTCGGGTTTAAGAAATATTGACTTTTTCAATACAATTCTCATAAATAAATATAAATAAAAGAAATGCAGGACATTGAACAATTAGGTATTAATACAGTAAGAATTCTTTCAGCAGATGCAGTGCAGAAAGCTAATTCAGGACACCCGGGAACTCCAATGGCACAAGCACCAATAGGCCATGTTTTGTGGAGCAAGGTGATGAACTATAATCCGCAGGATCCGGAATGGCCTAACCGCGACCGGTTTATTTTATCGTGTGGGCATGCCTGTATGTTGCAATACAGTTATTTATACCTCACAGGTTATGACCTCACACTAAATGATATTAAGAATTTTCGCCAGCTCCATAGCAAAACTGCCGGCCATCCGGAATATGGATTGCTTGCTGGGATAGAAGTGACTACAGGGCCACTTGGGCAAGGCTTTGCTAATGGTGTAGGCATGGGAATAGGCCAACAATTTTTAGCAAACAGGTATAACAAGCCGGATTTTAAATTGTTTGATTATTACATTTATACTATCTGTAGCGATGGCGATATTATGGAAGGTATTGCTTCAGAATCTGCATCACTGGCGGGCCACCTGAAATTGGGTAACCTCATTTATTTTTATGATGATAACCAGATCACAATTGAAGGCGATACTTCACTTGCTTTTAATGAAGATGTCACCGAAAGATTCCAGGCTTATGGCTGGCATGTGCAGTCAGTGGCTGATGGTAATGATACAGATGCGCTCCTAAATGCAATAAATCAGGCAAAAAAAGAAACTAGTCGCCCTTCATTAATCAAGGTGCGTACTCATATTGGTTTTGGTAGTCCTAATAAAGTGGATACTGCTGCAGCACATGGCTCTCCTTTGGGGAAAGATGAAGTAAGATTAGTAAAAGAAAATTTTGGTTTTGATCCTGACGAAAGTTTTGTTGTTCCTGAAAAAGTTTTGAACTATTACAGGAATGCAGGAAAGGAGAGAGCTTCAAAAGAAAAAGAGTGGAAAGATCTTTATAAAAAATACCAGGAGCAATTTACGGCAGAGTACAAAGAATATGAATTGTTCAGATCTGGAAAGTTGCCTGATGGATGGGACAAAAATCTTCCATCATTTAAACCGGATGCAAAAGGAATAGCTACAAGAAAAGCATCGGGAAAAATGCTTAATGCAATAGCACCAAAATTGCCTTTGTTGATCGGAGGCTCGGCAGATTTAGCTCCCTCTACAGATACTAATCTGAATGATTACAAATCTTTTACCGATCTCAATCATGGCGGAAGAAATTTTCACTTTGGTATTCGCGAGCATGCTATGGGGGCAGTTCTAAATGGTATGGTCCTGACAAAAGGTATTATTCCTTACGGGGCAACATTTCTGATATTTTCAGATTATATGAGGCCACCAATAAGGCTTGCAGCTATCATGAAGATCCGGTCAATATTTATTTACACGCACGACAGTATTGGCCTTGGAGAAGATGGAACTACACATCAGCCTGTAGAGCAATTAATTGGATTACGATCTGTACCCAATCTTGTGGTGATTCGACCCGCAGATGCCAACGAAACAGTTTATGCATGGAAAGCTATTTTAGAACATTCAGGAGGACCAGTAGCCTTAATTCTTACCAGGCAGGAAGTACCTATCATTGACCAGGAAAAATATGCACCGGCTACTAATGTAGAAAAAGGAGCTTATACATTGTCAGGTTGTGAAGGGGAGCCAAAATTAATTTTAATGGGCAGTGGCAGCGAGGTACATCTATTATTAGAAGCGCAGGAAAAATTAAA
>JBDTXP010000284.1:0-2535 GCA_040006135.1 Ginsengibacter sp.
CGTGTTGCACGGCAGCTTCGCGTGCATCATTAAAGCTATCAATATTGCAGCACCCTGTTTGTTTACCAGTATATCCTCCACTTGAAGCATAATCCCAAGTTTTCATAGTTATTCCCACTACCTCATAACCCTCGTGATGAAGCATTAAAGCGGCAACGGTACTATCTATACCTCCACTCATGGCCACTAAAACTTTTCCTTTTGTTCTCATTTTTAAATTAGCGGGCAAAGATAGTTTATTTTGAATTTTTATATTTAATGTAAATAAGTAGTAACGAAAAATTTACATCGATTTGTGATTTAAGCAGTTTATTTATTTTTCTATTTTGTATATATATTGCGAGCAATTTTGTATCGGTAGGGTGTCTTTAAATTTTGAAATCATCTTTCAAAATGGCCAGCACCTTTATAAAGTTAGTAATGGGAAAATTGGTTCTTGGAATGAGGTTGCCTCGACAACCTACAGGAAGCTTTTGAGACTGGGAGTATTCCATCCAATGCTTATTTGGTTGGATAGATAAGGGCTTGTATTAAACAATAACCTTAGAGAAAATAAATTGCCTTGTCGGGAAATTTATGAATTTAAATTAAGGAAAATCGTTTTCCGGCAGAAGTAAGAATCTTGAAGGAATAGAGCAAGAATTTACCTCCCATTAAAAAAAATTCCTATTTTTATTTAGGCGAATATTTATCAAAAAAAACTATTAAATCAACCTTATGCAACTAAAAATTATCAACTATTCTGTGGCCTTTCTTATGATGGTTTCTTTGAACCTTAATGCGCAAACAAATTCCACAACATCTGACAGCGCGGTGATTGGCTCTGCTAATACCGTTGAGAACATACAACCTAAAGTGCAAGGTCAACCTCAAAACCATTATTATAATATTTTTAAAATAAACCTGGCGGCATTACTTTTTAAAAGTTATTCATTTCAATATGAAAGAGTATTGAACCGGAAATTTTCTGTGGCAATACAATACCGAATAATGCCTGAAGCTGCGCTTCCTTTTAAAAGCAATATTTTGAAATTAGTCGGCGATGATCCCAATACAAAACAAATCATCGAAGATTTTAAAATGAGCAATTTTGCAATCACTCCTGAGGTAAGAATTTATCTAAATAAGAAAGGTTACGGCCGGGGATTTTATATCGCGCCCTTCTACCGATATGCATCCTTTACTTCCAATGATTTGAATGTATTTTATACGGATGATAATAATGTAGAGCAAAGTGTGAAAATGTCGGGAAAGCTTACCAGTAATACCTTCGGATTTACTATTGGAGCACAGAATTCTATTGGAAAACATTTTGTTTTTGACTGGAGTCTGTTTGGCCCTCATTATGGATCTGGAAAAGGAACATTTATCGGCACCACGACCAAGCCGTTATCCCAGAGTGAGCAGAATGTTTTAAAACAGCAACTAGATAATATTGATATTCCATTAACCAATAAAACGGTAAATGTAAATGCGAATAGTGCTTCCTTAAAGTTAGATGGACCCTGGGCAGGAATAAGATTTACAATTGGATTGGGATACCGGTTTTAGACCTTAATTTTTATTTATAAAAATTTATAAGATTGAGCTTGTGGTGCTAATTTCCGGCAAACAGTGGCTATAAAATGAATGTTAACAACAGTTTCTTCAAGATTTATCCAAGTCCTGCTAATGAGATTTTATATGTACAAATAGGGGAGGTAATGATTTCGCGTGATTGCAGGGGTTTGATGGCGGCAGCAGACAAATAAATGAAGAAAAAGTTCTTTTGAAAGGTAGCACTTCATTTCCCTGAATATATAAGAATTTCCAAAAGGTGTTTTAATCTGTTATTGAAAAGCCCAAAAGTTAATGAGCGTTAAAAAGCTATAAAGCTATAATTTTCATATTGCTATTTTTTATGGTTATACCCTCTCGATCGAGAGGGTTTTTTTTATTTTAGAAGTTTTGAGATAGGTAGAAAATAAGAAGTTATTTCTTAAAATATTTTTTTTCAAAAGTTGGATATCGTATTCCTTTTTCTCAAATCAGATTATTTAATACCTTGTATTTATTTCCAAAAAACATTTAATTTATGAGATTTTTATTTTTCTTACTTTATATTTTTGTATTTCAGCCCACTTCTTTAGCCCAGGACGCCAGCCCTTATTTCGCAAGTAATCCTGCACTTACTCCTGATGGGCAAACACTTATTTATAGTTATGATGGTGATTTGTGGCGCGCCTCAGTAGCAGGAGGAGTAAGTGCACGCATCACCTCTATGCAGGGAAATAGCACCAACCCACGCGTATCACCAGATGGAAAATGGCTGGCATTTAGCAATTCACAGTTAGGGAATGCAGATGTATATGTGATGCCTTTGCAAGGCGGAGATATAAAGCGGTTGACTTATCATTCCACGAATGATATGGTTGACTCATGGAGCTGGGATAACAAAACAATCTATTTTACAAGCAGCCGCTACAGTCGCATGAGTGAATATAAAATAAGTAGAAACGGTGGTACTCCACAAAGAGTATTTAGTGATAACATGTT